>JAYWEN010000276.1:0-2711 GCA_043779245.1 Elusimicrobiota bacterium
CATTGAGCACGAGGTCATAGGCCTGCGCCCGAATTTGATCAAGCGGACTCTTGGTAGGATCGCCGATGCCCTCTTCCACGGCTTTACGCAAGATCGCCCAATCTTCTGGCCGGGGAGTGGTGAAGGGATGATGGACGGCGTTCCAACGTTTGGCATCAGCGTCCCAATCAAATGAAGGAAATTTCTCTACCCAGAGAAACTTCCATTGGCCTTCCGGAATAAGCTTTTGCTTTTCGGCCATGCGGCGGCGCAGAAGACCTAAAATTTTGAACGCGATAGCCGGACTGTCGGCGACGAAGAAGCTAATGTCGCCTTCGGCGGCTTTGACCTTCTCTTTAATCGATTGTAGATCAGCGGGTTGGAAAAATTTGACGATCGGAGATTCTGGGCCCGCAGCGGTCCATTTAATCCAGGCCAGCCCCTTGGCGCCCATAGTGTTGGCCCATTGAGTCAGATCATCGGTCTCTTTTCTTGAGAAGGCCGCCCCACCTGGAACCGAGATCCCGCGTACAGTACCGCCCGAAGCCACGGTTTTAGCAAAGACTTGAAAGCCTACGGCTTTGACGATGTCGGAGATATCGTTGAGTTCGACGCCGTATCGAACATCGGGCGCATCGGATCCAAAGCGATTCATCGCTTCGTCGTAGCTCATGTGCGGCACGGGACCCGGGAAGGGCTTGCCGGTAATTTCGGTAAACGATCCCGAAACGAACTTTTCCACGACTTTTTGAACATCGTCTTCATTCACAAAAGACATTTCTAAATCGACTTGGGTAAACTCAGGCTGGCGGTCCGCGCGAAGATCTTCATCGCGAAAACAGCGAACGATTTGGAAGTACTTGTCATACCCCCCAACCATCAGGATCTGTTTGAAAAGTTGAGGGCTTTGTGGCAACGCATAGAAACTTCCAAGGTTCATTCGAGAGGGAACGAGAAAGTCGCGCGCGCCTTCGGGGGTGGACTTGGTCAAGAAAGGGGTTTCTATTTCGTAAAAACCGTCGCTGATTAGGCTGCGGCGGATGGCTTGGGCAATGAGGTGACGGTTGATGATGTTTTTCTGCAAAGGCGGCCGACGTAAATCGAGGTAACGGTAGCGCAGGCGGATATCTTCGCCGGCTTCGGAATATTCGGAGATTGGGAAAGGAGGAGGCTTCGAGGTATTGAGAATCTCGAGACTGTCGGCATCGAGCTCCACTTCGCCGGTTCCGATATTGGGGTTTTTGGTCCCTTCAGGGCGGGAGAGCACCTTGCCTGTGACCTGAACCACGTACTCCGAGCCCAGTCCATCAGCCGTTTTGAAGAGGTCGGCCTTTTCGGGGTGGAAAACAACTTGGGCTAGCCCCGTGCGATCGCGCAGATCGCAAAACACGACGCCGCCATGGTCACGGCGGCTATGGACCCAACCGCAAAGCGTTATCGTCTGCCCGATATGCGTATTTCGCAAATCACCGCAATAAATAGTTCTATTCACTCGCGGATTATATAATACTGACGATTGATGCACCGACGACTCCTGATCGCACTGCTCCTGTTCACGTTTGGTCAAGTGTGGGCTGATTCCGAACCTCCCGGTCCGGATAGTTCCGAAAGCCGGCAGGAAGCTTCTAACGACCAAGAATGGGAGTCCAAAGGCGTAATCCCCTCCGGAGGACTCACGGTTTCCACCCAAGCCATCACTCCCATTTCGGTGTTACCCGAACGCCACCCCTATGAACAAGCATTTGAAGAAATGAATTTGGCCCAGGATTTGCTCAAGAAGGGAAAGCCGGAGGCTGCCTCCGATGTGGCCCTTCAAGCCTACGACGATCTCATGAGTTTGTCTCTTCCACGGCGCAACAAAAAGAAGCGTCAGAAACTGCGCCAGGATCGCCATCAAGCCGCGACTGTCTACATTGATTCCAGTATCGCCTACATTGAGGAATTCGCGAAGAAGGGTGGAGATACGCGGAAGGTGAAGGGGGAGGCTCGGGCGCGGCTGGGGGATTTGCGCGACGTATCGCAGAATTATCCCGAGCTGAACAAGAAATTGTCGAAAGCGCTGGAGCAGTACAGTGTGGAGGCTTCCAGTTCGACGAATCCCTCGTCGTCATCCCCAAAGTCGTAGTCGGGGATCCATAGCGGTTATATTTTTTCTATTTTAAGTCGGTAGGTTTGCCCTTTGTACGTGAAAAAGGCCGGGTAGGCCTCGTTGTCGACGACGCGTAGCAAATTAAATTGATCCACAATCGACCGTTTAGGATTGAGCCGAGAATCTTCTGAAGCGCGTTTGGGGTAGTAGCTGGATTTTCCTTTCTGTGCCTTTCCTTTTTTGAGAATCCTCGGATACCCACCCACGAATTTTTCGCACAGCTGCATCATCGCCGCCGCAACCCTCTCATGGATTTCCGGCAGGAGTTCCGTTCCATCTAGTCTTACGGAATCACTCAAAAAGATTTGGCCGGCATCGACTTTTTCCACGGCTTCAAAAAGTGTCAAAGGAATGGCCTTGGCGCCTTCGAGGACAAGCCAGGTCACAGGTGACCAGCCGCGGCCTTTAGGCAGCGCGCTTTCGTGCACCACCAGATTGGTTTTGTTTCGCGACAACGCATCGGTCGGCACAATTTTAAAGAAGCCAAGAATAAAAAGGATGTCACCCGTCGGGACTTTTTTGGCGTCATGCAGCGCGTTGACCTTGTGACCATTGCGGCGGAGTCGTTTCGCCAGGTCCGCAA
>JAYWEN010000277.1:0-1979 GCA_043779245.1 Elusimicrobiota bacterium
CGGGAGGTTATCCACCGGATGACCTGGGCGGCGCGGCGGGAAGTAATCGATTTTGGCTAAATAGGGGTCAAAACGCCGAGACATCCGAGATAAAAAGCGACCTTCCCCCTCGATCGACAAGATGCGCATGTCGTCAATTCCCGAGCCGTAGATCTTGGGAATGAATCCCAAAGAAACCCTTCGAACATTGCGCTCACCTGTTTCATCCAGTCCGGCTAAAGCGCTTACTTGGGCTTGAGAAACCCAAAGGGCTTTTCGTACTCGAACAAAGGGATCTCCTTCGGGGTACGACGGTTTCCAATTGTGCTCAGGAACGATCGCCATGGCCAAGAAGCAGATTCCCAAAGCCACGGAAGGGTGATCCCATTGCTGTTTGATTCTCAATCCGGTCTCGGACAGTATCAGCGCGGCGCCTAAGATGAAAGAAGGCATGAGATAAAAAAGATATCGTGGTTCCCAGAAATAACCATTTCTCAATTGGACCGTAGCGACAAGCAGCGTGCTTGCTAATACCAGCGGATAGATTAAAGCCGTTGGCCCATTTCGGCCGCGTGGTTTCGATAGGCACACATAGAGCGATGCCAAAAGAAAGAATACAGACAAAGGAACAAAATGCAGTGCTAGTTCATTCATCGTGATCGACCAAGCCCGCAAGATCTCAAGGAATGTCCAAATGGCTTTTTGTCCGGCGAGAGGACAATGTCGGAGCCAAGTGAACCAAACCAAAATGTTTAATACTGTCGCGATTCCGTAATATCGAAAATACTTCTTCAATAGAATATTAATTTGTTCTGTTGAAACGAGTAGAAAGAGGATCGCCAGCCCCGTGGCGGCGAACGTGACGCTCGTATAGATATGGACCCAGAGCCCCGTTGTGCCGATGGCAAGATAGAGACCTAAGCGCTTTTTGATTTGAAGTGAGTCCTTCGAAAGTAGGGCTTCTTGCGCTCTTAAATAGCCCCACCAGAGGGCCACGGTGAAGAGATAAAGAGCGGCATAAAATCGTACTTCACAGAAATAATAATTGATCGCCGGACTGCTTCTCGTTGCCACGACAGCGAAAACCAGCGCTAGTGTCCATGAACGCAGAATGCGCTTGAGGCAAAGGACGAGAAGTGCAGTCGCAATCCCCATTACCATCATCGGGTAGAGCCGAAGAGCAATTTCCAGATTGGCCATGCTCCAATGGGGCATGGCGAAGTGCAGTGTTCTCCAGACAATGGAACCAAAAATAAAATCTAACGGAGGTGCGGCCGCACTGCCCGTGATGCCCTTTAAAAAGAGAAAAGAAGGGAACGCCTGATACCAGATCCAGACAATGTAGCTCTCATCAGCCCAAATAAAATTAGATTGAGCTGTAGCAACATGTGAGAAAGTCAGACAGCTCACAACCACAATGACCGTGGCGGTCCAAAAGGCTTTCATTTGAGAGGTTTTTCGTGAGAATGATGGGGGTAGAGTCCTAATAGAAGGCCGCCGTAAATCCAGAAAAGTACATTCATTGGGTCAAGGTCGAGAGGAAACCCTTTGGAGTTGTATATCATCGCGATGACTAAATATCCCAGCAACGCCGCAGCCAAGGAATGATTTGGCCGTGAGATGTCCGAACGTAGACACCGGATGCCAGAGGCCAATAAGATTCCGAATAGACCCAAGAGCGCCATTAGCCCAAGCACGCCAATTTCCATCACCGTTTTCGCATAATAATTTTCTGGCACAGCAAAATTCTCCAAGTCTTTGACGACATAACGAGACGCCCCTGTATTGGTTCCAGTGCCCATCCCCATGGGTGCACGATGAAGGGCCTCGATAAGCGAACCCACGACAAGTTCTGATCCATTACTTTTTAAGAGGCTTCCCATCATTCTTCTCCATTGCCCCATGTCCAGCCACGTGGCGCGCACATGGATTGGAATTGGTGCAGTGACGGGTGTCGGCGCTGTAACGCGAGTCAACGGGGGTAAAGGCGGAATTGGTTT
>JAYWEN010000278.1:0-4163 GCA_043779245.1 Elusimicrobiota bacterium
CTTAGTTAATGCGTAAACACCTCCTTCGAATCTTCGCACTTACCATTGCGCACAGTCTGATTCTGGAGTCAAACTTCGGCATGCAACTTTCCTCTCCAATTTTGGGACGACAACTCATAAGGCGAGGATCCGACCTATTCATAGGAGAGGCGTTATCAACGGTGGCCCTAAGTCCTCTACAGCGAATGTTTCGGTTCAAGCTTTCGTTTTCCCAGTATCTTCTGGAAACCGAGTCTACTCGAGAAACAGTGGGATGCATTAAAATTGAGCCTCTATCCAAACATCTTTCTAATCTCAAATTAAAATTCGAACGTAACCGAACCGAAATCGACGCCGCGCTCTCACGCGCCAGTATTCCAAATAAAGAAGATCACGCGATGGATATCGATTGGTTAGCGGAGAGAGTCGACCAGATTCTGCGCCCGTATATTTTAAATCTTGACACCGTGAAAAGGATCCGCAAATCGATTTTACCATGGGTCGAACAACTGGCGTTTTACGATATAGCCAAATTTTTGTTGAACCATTCAACGACGAACGATTACTCGAGCCTTACTATTCCGCTTCTTGCAGGTATCTGGTTTGGATACTGGCATCGATCTCGCTCCCCCTTGTTTCGCTTGGCAATGGTTGTGATCGGTTTGGCTTGTATAAGGATTGAAATGTCCATGGGTAATTCGATTCTGACGTATGGAATTTTGGCGGCAGGCCAAACTGCGTTTAACTGGATTGACCACTTGTTGCTTTCTCGGCCCGCTGACTGGCTCCCCTCTAGAGCTGAACTCCTTTCCTTGGCCACCCGCGAAAAAGTACCGGTCCGAGTGGTACATGCCAAATTCGACTCTATCTCCCTTCCATTTCTGAGACGGGATATGCCCGCAGGTCCGATGTTTCTTAAGCGCCTGGCCTTGTGGGGACACAACAGTGGTCAATTTGAACCTTTTGAGGAAGACAGTTCGAGATACGCTTTGCGTTTGAAAGGGTTTGGGTTCCCGGCAGACACCCGGGGTTGGATTGGATTAAGGCCCAATTTCGAATTTGGTATGCAGAGAACTCTTATGGAAGAGGTGTTTCACGTCCTGGAGAACGAACCGCATTCTTTGAATGAAGCGACTACGGCAGACGTGCATGCGAGGGAATTAATAAATGACTTTTTACAGCTACTTTTTTATCCAATCCAAGAAGTCATGAGGTTTGGCGGGCACTATACGAATTGGTCATGGGCACAGCGTCGGAATTTACTCTATCGCTATAGAGACGACCCGCATCTTGATCCCAACTATGACATCCCGACCATCCTGAATAACCTTCTCAAAGATATACGTGAAAATGAAACTCTCGGGTTTGGGATATCCAGGATTAGCCTTTTTAATCTTGTTCGGGGAAACTTGGCCTACGGGAGGAGCTTAAGTATGGAGGATCTCATTGGTTATCTCGAAGCTCTTATCTCATCTGAACGATTTCATCTTTATCAACCACTCTTTCCCAGCTGGATAAATCCCGGGAAGAAGAACTCTCGACGCGAAGCGGCTTAGAGTTTTTTGGCCAGAACTTGGATTAACTTTTTTTCATGAAGACAAACGGGAGGTAGGCGATCTTTTCGTTTTCGTAGACGATCTTGCAGATGTAGTCACCGGTCTGGACGGTTTGGCCTGTGGAGTCGTCACCGTTCCATCGGATCGGGGCCGTCAGAGCGCCTTTGAATTTTTGCCAAACGCGGCGTCCGGAGCGATCTAAAATAGCGACTTCGGTGGCCAGAGGATCGAATTCCAATCCAGAATTCCCGAGGCGCCTAAAAGGCTTTGATTCACGATTGGAAAAGTTATTCATAGTGTTCCTCCGCCACAGTTCTATCCCCGGAAAGTCCGCTTTTCAATGGCAATTTTGTCGACGAAAACGACTCTATTTTTAGATTCATATTTTTCATCCCTTTTAAGCCATGTAAAGCGTTGTTTTGGGTTGTATTTTTAACTAAAGAATAGTTATTGCAGAGCGAAAATACTCCTGTTAGACTCGGAACGATTAAGAAGGAATTTACGCCATATATCGAGAGAGGAGCTGGCCTATGAACCCAACAGTGTTGATCGTTGAAGATGACCCGGAAGTACGGAGTCTGGTCGAATACACACTCGCTAAAGAAAAATTTAAAGTTCACACCGCCGAGAATGGCAAACTGGCTCTGGAAATTCTCGACACCATGGTGCCCGACGTGATCACCCTCGACCTCATGCTTCCGGATATCCATGGGCTCGAATGTTGTAAAAAATTGCGCGCCGATCCGCGCTTTCAATCCGTTTCGATCCTCATGCTTACCGCGTTGGATAGTCTGGATGATATCGTTCGCGGATTTGAAACGGGCGCCGATGACTACCTCGTGAAGCCGTTCCAGCTTCCGGAACTCGTGGCGCGCATTAAGGCCCTCTTACGACGGCGGCATGTGGGACGCTCGGAGCGTATGGTCGCGATGGCCGGGAATACGACGGTTGACTTAGCGCATCATCGCGTGACGATCAATGGCACCGCCATGGATAACCTGACTTATAAGGAGATGGAGCTTTTGTTTGTTCTCCTACGCCGCAGCCCCAAAGTGGTTCGTCGCACGTACTTGTTGCAGCGTCTGTGGGGCCGCCAAGACAGTCGGGCCTTAGACGTACACATTCTGCATCTGCGTCAGAAACTGGGACCCAAAGCCGGAGAACAGATCCTCACCGTTCCGGGACAGGGCTATAAGTTTGTTCCCATGCTCTTCTCGCAGGAGAGTTCGAACGCCGCGCAGCAGCCGAGCGCAGGAACGGCAGTTCCTCCGTCTTCACAGGCATCAGCCGCGTAACGCTTTTTTACTCGGGTTTTTTCTTCTTGGCGAGGAGCGTATTAATTTCTTCTACAAGGAAGGTTAAATCGCAGGGCTTTGTGACAAATCGATCGGCACCCAGCTGTGCGCCCTTTCGTTGATCTGACGTCTGCGCGTAAGCCGTCAAAATAATAATCGGAATATCCTTCGTTTTCTCATCAGACTTAAGCCGCCGGCAGACTTCCCATCCATCCAGCTTTGGCATACCGATATCCAAAACGATCAGTTCCGGTTTATCCTGTTCGACTCGCTCAAGGGCTTCGAGGCCGTTGTAGGCGGTCACCACTTGGAAGCCGCTGAACTCCAGGCTGTCTTTAAGAATCATGACGATATGCTCTTCATCATCTACCACTAGAATTTTTGCCATTAGGGAACCTTTCCTTCCTGTCCGACTGACGCTAAGACGTTCTGAACAGTTTGTATCAAATTATTCGTGTCGAAGGGCTTATTCACCCAAAAGGCTGTCGAGATTTCTGGCGCAGTGCCCATACTTTCCTCTCGGGAAAGAACCGTCATAACGACCACGGGAATTTTTTCCCACGTTTTGTTTTGCTTGATGAGCCGAATGAGGTCGACGCCACTCATTCCAGGCAGAAGCATGTCGAGGATAATTAGTGCGGGCAGTGTTTGATTACGGAGAGCGGCATAGGCTTTTTCAGCCGTGTCAAAGATAACCGGGCTAAACGCGCTCGCTTTCAAATGCTGGGAGACGATTCGTTGGGTGCTCACATCGTCTTCAACAATCCAGATAATGGGTTGGTTATCCAAATGTCACCACCACCACCGACTCGTTGTGAAAGAGCGGGGACTGTGGCTTTGCCCGCTTACGTATGGGCGTTGCAGGGGCCATTTCGCCGTATGAATAGAAGCCGCCCAAATTCACGCCTGCGCCGCCCAGGGCGTCGCGAATGACATCGATCTCTCCTTGGAATTCACTGCCTAACATTTTTTGTCTAGCCACACTGCAAAAGACGAGAGCCCCTTTCAACGTCGCGCTCCCTAGCTGGTCTAAGGCGTCACAGGCCGCCTGCTGCGAGGCTTCTAGGGCGGATTCATATCCGCCGATCATCAAACGAACTTCGCTGCCTTGAGGCACGTTCCCGGTACAGACGAGCGATCCCCCGCGCCCCACGCGGATCGCATCACGTAAAAGATATTCGGACTGTCCCATCATCTCACTCCCTAAGGGATAGGTGAGCGTCACACGTGCTAGCGTGTCTTCCATGAGCTCCTCGCGCTTGAGGCCAAGAAAGTCTTCGTAGATGCTGACGGCCGGGCGCCGATCTAATTGATAAACAATGTGCCCAGAGGC
>JAYWEN010000279.1:0-1885 GCA_043779245.1 Elusimicrobiota bacterium
TGCTGGAAAAGACGGGCTGGAAAAATGATAAATCAACTCTTGATGAAAAACAACCCACCCAGGGGGCGCATCGTAACGTCCTGCAGTCCAATCAACCTAAAAGCAGCTAACTAAAACGTAGACCAAACCCGGTCTGTCGAATCTTGATGGGTACATCCCACGTGGATGCCACCCCACTCATCCGTTGTGTCCGCATTATTGTAAGACCACATTCCGCTATCGGAGACGCTGGTCTCTGTGATCACCAGCTTGGTGTCGGCGTGAAGGGTTGAGGAATGCAGCGGGGGAATCTCAGCCATATAGTGTCTGTTTTGAGTGAGCGACGTGAGATCATCTGTCGGATAGGCTCCCTCGTGGTCGCCGGAATAGATCGAAAGCGCAGATCGAATGACTCCCAAATTCGCTTTACTTGCGGCTTCCTGTGTTTTTCGGACTGTGTTTTCGTATTTCGCGACTGCAATACCCGTCAAAACACCAATAATGGCAATCGTGACCATCAGTTCTATGAGGGTGAATCCGCTCTGAGGGTGACTTCTCATCCGTTTAAAATTGTTGTAGGCAATGCAAAGGGTAGATCCTGTGCGTCGGCGACGGGGCGGCAAAGTATTTGGCCGGCATGAATTTGAATCCCTTTCAAGAGTCCCAGGGACGTCTGGACTAATTTAGGCAGGGGGGTTTGAGCGAGCATTCGAACATACGGTAGCGTCACATTTGTTAAGGCCAAGGTCGACGTGCGTCCATAGGCTCCTGGCATGTTAGGCACCGCGTAGTGAAGAACCCCTTCGGCCATGTAGGTTGGATTGTCATGGCTTGTGGGCCGCGAGGTTTCGCAACTTCCCCCTTGGTCAATGGCCACGTCGATAATAACACTGCGTGATTTCATTTTCTTGACCATCGCACGTGTCACAAGCTGAGGGGTTCTCGCGCCAGGAATGTGAACGGCGCCAATGAGAATATCGGCGGAGGTCACTGCGGAGCGAACGGACATCGGATCGGCCATCAGCGTTTCAACATGTGGCATGATCTCATCGAGATAGCGCATGCGTTCCGATCGTCTTTCCAAAATGGTGACACGTGAGCCCATTCCAAGCGCAACGCGTGCGGCGTTTTCTCCGACCGTACCCCCACCTAAAATAACCACGTGGGCGGGTGGTACTCCAGGCATTCCACCGAACAGCACACCTCGACCCCCTTGCGGATTGGCCTGGTAGTACGCTCCCATGAGTGCCGCAATGCGTCCGGCAATTTCTGACATCGGCTCAAGAATGGGTAGATGCCCTTTTTCTTCTTCCACGGTTTCGTAAGCGATGGCGGTGATTTTTTTCTGCATGAGCGCTTTGACGAGATTTCTATTCGGGGCGAGATGGAGGAAGGTAAAAAGCTTTAACCCAGGTCGGAAATATTTAAATTCCGACGGGATCGGTTCTTTGACTTTGACGACTAGCTCGGCGCTCCACACTTTCCGTGCATCCACAATCTTCGCGCCGGCCTTGCGGTAATCGGCATCAGGAAATCCCGCATGCTCGCCTGCGCCTTTCTGCATGAGCACCTGATGTTCAAGCGAGCGAAGCACTTCTGTCCCGCCCGGAGTCAAAGCCACGCGGAATTCGCCGATCTTCAGTTCCCGTGGGATCCCGATGATCATCCCTGCAACTTGCCGCCCATCGACCATTTGTCGCGTTCGACGTCTTCGAACACGATCCAGGTGTGGTCGTCAGTGATCTTGCAATGCTTGCTGATCACCTGAGTCAGTTCTTTGGCTAAAGCTTCTTTCACTTCTTTGGTGCGGGGAAACATGCGAATGTTCACAAATGGCATAAGGCCTCCTGCGTGAGCGTTATTTTCCGATACAGAAAGTTGAAAAAATCTGGCCCAACAATTCTTC
>JAYWEN010000280.1:0-3593 GCA_043779245.1 Elusimicrobiota bacterium
GAAATAGTAGGAGGGAGACTTCATTTTCCATATATTGTCCGGAAGCACGGAAATACCCCATCGGCTAAGTGCTTGGAGTTGAGCGAGTAGCCAACCACTGGGAGATAGCCATGAAATCACAAAACGAAACAGAGAATCGAGTTTCGAGGCCCAAGATCTATTAGACTCGACTTTAACTACCAGAAGGCGAATAGGGGCTGGGCGAATGGATTCTTCTTGAGGGGAAAACATGGATACGGTGTCTTTATTCGGGGCGTAAAGTTTCTCTTCAATCACATATTGAGTGTCGAGATTTAGCGGGACTCCCATGCTTTTCAGTATTTCCACAGAAATAATACTTTTCGCTAGCAACTTGTTATTGATATCAGTACCAGAGCGCAGGGGGCGACTATTCTCTTCAACGGGAACCAGAAAGTTCATATTTTCCGTAACAAAATGAACGGCCGAACCCAAAAGAAGCGCCAAAGTAGTGCCATAGGACACAGACAAATTGCGAAAAAACACAGGGTCGAGACCTTGCGATAGAACTCGGGCCCCAGGGACGATATCGATGACGCTTGAAAGCCATGAATCCGGCAATAGGTACGCCCCCACTGGGAGAAAGGCAGTGAGCGCCAACATCGCTCGGCTTAATTGATCGAACAAAGCATGATCGGCAAACCTGGATTGACTCGCCTTAAACGCTCTATACCACAACACCGATTGGGACAAGACGATGAATGCTAATCCGACAACTGGCTGCATACTTTTCGCATAGAAGAGCGGAAGACCGACGAGCAAGATTGGCTTCCAAGGACGGGCCACATCCAACACATACTGACCTATTTCGGACCGAGAAAAATCCAGGAAACGTTTGCCAAGGTACGCGGTCAGAGGTATCGTCGTTTCAGCTCCATCGAGCCCATCAATCTCAGTAACGCCAATCCCGAAAGAGCGAACGTGGACATCCAATGAGATACTAGGCTTTTTACGAATAAGGGGAGGGAGCCTCGTATCCTTTTCTCTAACATAAAAGGTTTCGAGAAATGAGTTCCAGTATTTAACGAGAAGGGCCATACTTTCGATAACAAATGACGCCCAATCTCTCCAATCCAAAGGTCCATCGTGCCAAGGTTTATAAATCGACTTAATGTCCGCTTTTAGGGACTGACCCAATACTTTTGCATGCGCCGCATCCGTAAACATTCGCTTAAAAGCAACAACGGGAAATAAAATAAAACCAATGGCAAGCCAAGCAAAGGTGTTATCTATTTGAAGTCGTTTGTCAGGAGTCCGCATGGAGTGTCTTTCCGGGCCTTGGATAGATTCCGTTAATATGTTTTGGGGCACCGTGGGTTCCAAACCGACCAACCTACGAAGGGTGCTCAGATTCTTTGATGGAACGGGAGATCCCTTTTCTGGATCACCTAACCAGACAACTTGCTGTAAACCCAGCAACTCCCACCGATGGACCCTGTAATTGACCACCTCTGAACCAAACTCGCCCTCAACAAACCGGCTCACTCGACCCATAACTGGAACCAGTTCCTGTTTAATAACATTTTGAGTGGGGGGAATAGATTCTAAGCCGTGAGCTGCAACCATTCGGCGAATTGTGTCCGCAAGAAGGCCTCCTTGAGCCAATATATCGTGAATGTCTTGTTCACCCCCTGGTCGGTTTAAGAACTCCAATAAGCCATCGAATCGCCTTTGCAAAAGTTCTTTCTTACCAATGTCAGCGTCATCCGCGTATTGGGTCAAAATTTCTACTAAATCGCTGTTCAATTCCGGAACATCGGGGACAGGAGGAAGGTTTATGATGGAAGAGGCCTGCGTGGTTACAGGACCCGGCTGTGCCACAAGAGCCCCTTGGGATAAAACTAACCCTGCCCAAAAAATAAGATTGGCTAACACCCTGTGTCTAGGCCGCTGAAACGATAGGGGTCGCGAGGCCATTGCTTCAGCCTCGTATCGAGAAATGGAGACCGCTGCCCGCTCCGGCGGCATGGCCCAGGAGGAAATGGCCTCGGAGGGCATGACCAGCGCTGAACAAATCGCGAGTACAGCCAATTGATGAAATAAGCGTTTCAGTGGCATTGTAGCCATAAGAAAGTTTATTCAATTATCGATGGCATGTGAATGGGCTAAAAGCCTAAATAAGGTAGCCCGATAGGCCCAGGGAAGGAAGTGGGATTTAAGAATCGATTCAATTTATAGATGCGTTATTTATCCCGAGGTGTCCATGCACGGGTCTATAAAACCGGCTGGCAAAACCTTTCTTATCTGAATCGGACGCTCTGGTGTTGGAATCAGAAGAAACCGAGATTCAATCAGCCTGCGCGCCAAGTCAAAAAAGACATGCCAGGGAACGCTATTCCATTTTTTTGGGAACGTTTTTTAGGTGGGCTAGTCAAAATAACGTCTATTCCATCCCAAAAGATGGGGATTTTCTCTCTCTTAGACCAACTTTTAATCTGGTCTTTGGTGATATGTCTCAAAAGTGTTTTTATGACTTCCGCCGCCTGCCTCACGTATATCTTTTCGTCCCCATACAACCTCGCTAGCCGAGAATTGCCTGAGGGGGAGAGGGCATTGGGTTGAGTCGTTATCCCAATAATGGATTGGCGAATATTCCAAATTGTTAAAGACGTTTCTTTCAACACTTGAAAATCAGCGCGAAGCTCCATCATTTCTTCAGAAGCAATTTCCGGGATAACGGTTCGAGGGGCTGGCTTAGAGCTTGGCTTGTAGCCAGGCTTTAAATACGACTTCGCTTTTTCGAGGGTCTCGATCGCCGAATCTCGAAGGTCTTTATAACGATATTCCAACGCTTGAACAGTTCCTAATTCTACCGAAACTTGCTTCTGAAGTTTTTCCATTTCTTCAGGGTCTGACGCAACTTTAGGCTTCACATAGTGAACACGGACCCCCTCTCGGTATCGCTGACGAACGTTTTCGAGCTTTTGAGCGAGCCCCTCGTGGTAATTTTTAAGTTCGGGCACATGAGCCTTCATCGACTTCTTATTTATTTTTAAAAACGCTTTTAGCACATCGTTCTCTTTTTCGAGGTCATCGAGCATTTGCTTTAGGGACATTTCAGGGGTTTGCGCGGTGACTATGGCGAAGCAAAAAAACAAAGTGGAGAAGACTCTTCGCGAAGGTTTGATCAGAGCTGGCTCCAAGGATAGCGCTTGGTTTTTAAAAAGAGATGTCAGTGACGCTTCACCGCGATGGCTCATAGGGGGAGTCTCCACCAGGATCGTTTGAGCCAAAAGATTAAGCCCCAACGCGGCAGACAGGAACCAGCGTGAAAATTGAAACCTCATAGTGAGGCTGTTATTTTAGACTGTTACTGTCGTTTATGAAATGGACTAGAAGGCTAAATATGTGTAGCCAGAAGACCTGGATCTAAACCATCGCGAACGTGCAAAGAGTTTCGGTGAGACCCGCATTCAGCGACATTTAAAAAACGAATTTTTCTGCAACCTGAAAGTAGGTGTCCTCTTTGCAACGCGAAGAATAAAGCAATTGAGTATCCTTGAGGAAATGAAAAAAGAATTTTGGCGAGCAATCAATGAAGCAGGCTTTATTATTTTCTTTTTCTATTCAAATCT
>JAYWEN010000281.1:0-2779 GCA_043779245.1 Elusimicrobiota bacterium
AGGGAGGGGGCTACCCCTACCAAGGCAAGAATCAAAGCAAAAATCGATTTCATAAGTCAGTTCTCCTTTTCTGAAGCAGTATCTATATGCTCTGACTCATTGAGTCAACATAAATTTTAGTACTGATAAAAGATAACTTTGTTACACTAAACCATATGACGACTCGCGAAACTATCGTGCTGGCAGCTATAGAGGTCTTCGCTGAGTCAGGATTCAGCCAAGGGACATTTCAACAGATTGCCGACCGCTGCGGGCTCACACAACCTGCGGCGTTTTACTATTTCAAGGACAAGACGGCGTTGCTGCATGCGGGCTTGGAGCTTTTGGTCCGGGAGAACCATGCCTACGTCTCCCAGCTGGTCCGACCACAGGACAACGCGCTTACCCGGCTTCTTAAGCACCTAGAAGGTAATCTCGCCTGGACGATCGAGCGCCACAAGCAAGCGCAGCTCCTTCAGCTCGTCTTTTACCATGCGAGTTTTGATAGTGAGTTCTCGGCCAAATATCGCAAGCTGATGAAAACCGGACGCTTGAGGATTGCCGAGCTCTTACACGCCGGATTACGTGAGAAGCTTTTTAGGTTCGAGGAGCCCGTCGACTGGATGGCTGAATTCATTCATCGCGAACTCATGGGCTCTCTGATAGATGCCCTCTGCTCCGCGCCGGGCCTCCGCTCACGCGACGAGTGCAAATCGCTTCTGCGCGAACAGCGGCGCCGCTGGAAAAGCCTGCTCTCCACCCTACTCGGCGCCTAGCTCTTCGATCTCCTGGAGGCCAACTCTAAGGGCCTCGGCGCGGCTGCTCGCCCCTTGTAGTTGAAGCCCGACACGAATCTCGTGCAGCCATCTAAGCTTGCTCTGGATTTCGGGCTGGGAAACCCCATGAAGCATGGCCGCCTCAAGTGTCATGCCGAGCACCATGTCGATGGCCGACCATTGCGTTTTCGGCCACGAGAAGTTGGCAAGAATCCGGTTGGTTACCGCGCGGTAGATGTACAGCCGATCCCGGTGCTGCAGCTCGGACACTGCGACATCGACGGCAGCGTCCTCGCCACGCGCAAGCCGAAGCGCTGGGTTGAGTCCGGATCGGGCCCGATAGGCCTCAATAAAATCTTGGGCTGATATCCGGATAATCCGGGTATCTTCTGGCTGCTTGGGAAGTGCCTCCCATCCGTCATGGCCGAAGCGATCTAGAATGGCATTGGCCACGGCAGGGTAGCACTCAGCGTAGATCATCAATTGAGGCTCAAGCCCGCGATGGAATTGCAGGCTGTGCGCGAGATTCGAGGCGATTTCCCCCATCGAGATCGACAAGTCATCCAGGACCATGCGGTCATTGAGCAAGCGCCCAAGCTCCAGGAGATTGGCTTTCATCTTGTAAAGCTTGCGCTCCGGCAGCTCGATGTCCGGATTGGCGAGTTCCAGGCCCAGTAGCGCCCCCTCGCTAGCGGCTGGCCCCCTGCCCGTCAGGAGGCCTGGCGTTCCATCAAAGATCCGCGCGACGTGGCGGACGGCCCCCGATGCGGGCTCTCGCAGGACGACCTGGATCGTCTTGCGCCAGGGATCCAGGGCCTTCTCCTGGCTCCTTATGCTCCTCACTCGGCCCTTTGGATAGACTACTTCATAAGCGGTGAGGACCTTCTCGATTGCGCGGCTCCGCTGGCGAGAAAGCTTGCCGCCGCTGTCTGCGCGGCCGTACGCTTTGACGTCAAAGACGGCGTGTGAGAGCTGCAGACGGGTGGATCGCTCGAGCACCCAAGGCTCCGAACTCGACACCTCCTCAGCCCAAGTGAAGCGGCCTCCGTGAAATTTCCGAAGCTGTTCTCGGAGGATCGGGGAATTACGCTTGTAGGCATAAGTGTCGACCTGGAGGATACCGGGAATCAGCTGTTCGCGTGAATACTCGTACACCCAAGGATCATCGAAAGTGAGAAAATCGGGCACGCTCCCATGTGGATACAAATACTTCTGAATCGCTCGAATCGCCTCGACCTGCGGGCCGACTGGCTGATCTTGGGCGAGTTCGCGAACCTGTTGAATCTTGCGCCAATAGTCTCGTTTAAGCTCCTTGAAGTTGCGCGGACGGACCCCGAGCGCATCCAAGTGCGGCTGAAGACTCGGGAAGCTCGCGATCGAACGCTCGGGACCCGCCATCGGTCGGGCGCATCCCCAGAGCACCATGAAGACGAGCGCGTGCTTGGCAAGACAGTGCTTCATGCTTCGTTATCGGTCCGAAGACCGCCCAGCTGGAGACGTCAAGGCCTTGTCGATCGCCTTTATCTTGGCCTGAGCTTTAGATGTTAATCAAAATTTTCATATTGGTACCACTTTGCCGCCCTACCGTCCGAGATCCTCTTCGATTTCGATGTCTTTGGGATCGTTGAGTTCGGCGGGTCTCCGCTCGAATCGACCTTCGAAGGGCGGCCGCCAAAACGATAGAATTCCGGGCGGTTGCCCTGATTTTCGAGCCTTCTCGGGCAGCGAAGGCAAAAAAATACGCCGATGGCTCCTAGATGACCCGCTTTTGCTTAGATTTAGCAGACGCGATCTTTCCCCGGCGCTCACCCAAGATCCCGGCCTGCTTGGCATGAAGGGAGGCAACTACTTTTTCGGCAAGCACTTTGGAAGCGCGAAGGATCTCAACCCCTACGATGTGGTCCTGCTCGTCGTACTCAATCGTGATTCCAGGCGAGACTTCCTCGGACTTTGAGACTTGGCCCTTCTTGGAAACGAGATAGAGGACGTCAGCACTCGGGTCGTACCAGGTCTGTGTTTTTGAT
>JAYWEN010000282.1:0-3722 GCA_043779245.1 Elusimicrobiota bacterium
GCCAAGCAAGAGATGAAGGTCGTGTCCGTTTACGGACACGATTTCGCCGTGTAACAAGTTGAGCATCTCGATTTTTCCGGTAGCGTTGGACGCGACCAATAGGATCGACGCTGCATAAGCCATGGCGTACGTGGCACCGATGCGACTTTCGGCCGTCCCTTCTCCTCGCCGCTCAAGGAGCGCTAAGATCATGATGGACGCCATGGTGAAAACGATGGATCCGCACAACGCCAGAAAGCGGTCGTTGACTTCTCCGGCATGAAGAGACCACGTAATTCCCAGCGCTTGAAGAAAAAACACAAACGCAATTCCTGCGGCCGAAATTTCTGGTAGCGCGACTCCAAGGAGGACCATGCGACGCAACAAGAAGTACACGCCGATAAGTGGGCAGAAAAAACCAACCGCGATACTGCCCCAGAGCGCGTTGTGCAAAAGAAAACCAGGTTGGAACATGTGAAGCATGTCGATCATAGCGAAGCGCTCAAGAGGTCCATGATGCGATCGGGATGGAGCAGCTCTGCAGCGGTTCCGCTTAGGATCCCATGATCTTTAATCAGAATGGCGCGATGTACGTGATGGCGCAGCGAGGAAATGTTGTGCGATACCATCAAAATCGTAATGCCTTGTTCTTTGTTCAATGCGGAAAGCAATTCCAAAATGCTCGTCTCAGCCACCGGGTCAATGCCGGCGGTGGGTTCATCGAGAACGAGTATGGCAGGTTCCATGGCCAGGGCTCGCGCGATGAGCACACGCTGACGCTGTCCGCCAGATAGTTCAGCAAAAGCGCGGTCACGAAAATCAGTCATCCCTACTTTTTCTAAGCCAGCTGTCACTCGATCGTTGAGTGCCTTGTCGGCCATTCTGTACCACGGCAATATTCCCGTCGCTCCCATGCGCGCCACATCAAATGAAGAGAGCGGATAGATGGGATCGAGCTGATCACGCTGCGGGACATATCCGATACGTTTTGAAATTTCCTTGGCATGGGTCACCTGGCCTGCGAGCGGAGCGAGGAGCTTCAGCATTCCTTTAAAGAGAGTGCTCTTCCCCGCCCCGTTGGGACCGATGAGTCCAATAAATTCGCCGCGTTGCACTTCGAGCGAGACCCCGCGTATGACGGGCTCTTTGCCGTAACCAAACGACGCGTTCGATAAGGTGATCAGCGATGGAAATAATTCTGACATGCGTACGATTGTAGCTCCTTTACTTCAACGCATCGACAACGGCGCGAATATTATGCTCGATCATTCCGAAGTAGGTCCCCGAATCAGGAAATGCTCCAGCCATGGTCGCGATGGCGGCGGTCTTGGCTCCCGTTTGATCCATCAGCCAACGAGCGTTATTGTCTGGGTATTGAATTTCTCTGATGATGAGTGGTACTTTCTCTTGCTTCATCAGTTGAGCCAACTCTTCTAAGTGCTTGGCCGTTGGTGGGATTCCGGGTTTAAGTTCAACGGTGTCCACGAGGCTTAATCCCATGTAATCCGCGAAATACACCATATCGGCATGATGCGAGACGGCTTTTTTCCCGTGCGCTGGAGCGGAGAGCCGATTCCATTCTTCCATTTTCGTGGCCAACTCTTTTTTGAAGGTATCCCGATTTTGAGCAAAGGACGCTGCATGAACCGGATCCAGTCGTGACAATCCTTTCGTGATAGCGTCTGCGATCATGCCACCTTTTCGTGGATCGAAGTTGTAGTGAGGATTTCCCAATGGATGCAACTCTCCTTCGGCGCGTGAGAGAGTCTTTGGGACATTCATCGGCGAAAGGTCTTCGCTGCAATCAATGTATCCTGGTCGCCCGCGAAGGATGTTCGGGTTCTGGGCCACTTCAAGTAACGCCGGCAGAAACACATGTTCCGCTTCGAGCCCAATTAGCACCACGCCATCAGCTTGATTTAACTTCGGCACGAAGCTCGGTCTTTGAGGTACTTGATGAATATCTTCCGTTCCTTTGGCGAGGCTTTCAACCTTCACGTCCTTTCCGCCAATTTGCCTAGTGATGTCGGCTAAGTCAGGAACGGTGGCCACAATTTTCAGCATCGCGTGGGCCGGTAATGCGAAACACGTCACAAGTCCCAAGAGTAAAATACGTTTGAGTAATCGGTTCATTGGAATCTCCTTAAATTTTTGATAGTCGATTAACGATCTTTAAATACATGGACATGAGTTCCGATCGTGCCAAACCATTGGAGGAACACTTGGTCATCCGACGGTGCGCCATCATTGGTTCTTGCCTTGGACAGCTGTAGACGAATCCGTTGAAATTCCGACGGATGAAAATTAAACGACACCCCATACGTGCTTGTCACGTTGGCGCGTGCATCAATATTTTCTGCCAGATCGACAAATCCGCCCGTGGACCAGCGCGGTGCAAAGCGCCAATCGACATACGAGTAGCCGCCGAATGCGCGCTTTCGGTTGTAGCTATCGGTATCGCCTGTTCCATCTCCATTGGAGTCGATCGCCAATTCTTGTCGGCGTACTTCGTCATTGCGAAACACTTCGGTTCCCCAAAAAATCTTTCGCGCGACGTTTGAAGAGAGCGGTTCGTAGCGAAATGTCATGTCGATGCCGGTGAGTGATCTCGCTGAGTGGAGGTTATCCTGACGAACGCCGCCTATGTAATACTGTCGCGGAGTTAGAGCTTCGCTAGCGCCGAGATCGACACCTAAGTCATCACTGAGCGGAATGTACGTGAAAAGTCGGCCCAGGTAGGTCATGGCTTTCCATCCGCGACCGCTCGTATGGCCCGTGCTCCCAGTGATTGACGTTTCTTGTAGTCGGGTATTTTCCGAACCAATTTTATTGTAGACCCCGAGCGTCCCCTGTAAAAAGAACGGCGTTTTGAATAAGTGCATCAACTCCACACCTTCTGAGCGAGATTCGCCGCCAATGAAGGAATCCAGAGACTTTAAACGATTTACGAAAGGTAGTTCATGATCATGCCAATGGCTGAAGCGCCCAAAGTTAGCGAAGAACCTCCCCCCTCTGATCGTCATGTTGTATGGCAACGAGGTTGTCATAAAGGCAGCCTCTTCGACGTCTACCCCATCCGGTGTTCCATTGATCACGGCATACAGATTGGCAAACGGGTCGACCGCGGCCATCAAGTTTAATTCAGCCGAACGGAAGTCAAAACTACCACTCTTTGCCGTGGTGTTGGACGCGACGGCGTCGAGTACGAGTCCCATTGCAGGGTTAAAGGCCGATGCGTTGTAAGTTCCCTGACCTGACGACGGCAATGACTGCATGGGGCTCGCCGTGGTGGGAGCTAGTGACAGCTCAGCTGAGGCGCTGCGGTAAAAAATAGAAATAAGTACCGCTACAAAAAGCATTTTTGTAAAACGAAGCATGTGTCCTCCTAAAGTTATCAATACATGGAAAGCCGGAACAGCCAACGACGATTGGTTTAGAGAGTTGGAGGAGAGAGGCCGTGAGAGGTGTAAACGACTTGAAGAGTGGCTGAGAGAGCCACAGCAGGAGTGGCTTCCGTGATTTCAACGGTGCGGCTCGCCGAAACAGCTTCGCCAATAAGTGCGGGCGTTTGATGGGCGATCTTACAAATGGAACAAGAGGAAGGATCTTTGGTAACGCTGTGGGTGTGAAGCGCCGTTGCGGTTGTGAAACCAGTAAAGGCGAGTAGTGTGGCTAGTGCAATCCAAGCTCTTATTTGTTTCATACTAGGCATTAGTATCACAATAGTTCTGTAAGTGTCAACG
>JAYWEN010000283.1:0-17500 GCA_043779245.1 Elusimicrobiota bacterium
GACGCTCGACATAGCTGGGTCGCCGAATAATGTTTCGTCGAGTAGATCGCATTACACGGTCATAGAGCGCGTGGAGGGGTATCATGAACGATCCTCCAATTTTTACATCTTTGGAGTGGTCACGACCGACGGAAGGAACATCACTTTTGACCCGACCACAGGAGAGATCCTGTCTACTCCAAACACCCTGTAGTACCAGATGATTGTTCTTTTGGCCAATACCCACTCCTGGGGGTCAAGACCAGTTTCGTAGGGTTGCCTTCCGGAGCCTTCTCTCTCCATCTCGCTACAAAATCGGTCTTGACCCCAGACGTGTAGCGATAGTTTGAGGTCATCTTTTTTTGAATCTTCGCGGTTTACGCATGCCGCGCCGTTTGATAGAAAGCCCTTGTTTCTACATATAAGTGAACGTATAATTATTCTATGAGGCAATTGACGATTTATTTGGATATTTCCACAGAGCGGCGCATCAAGGCGGCGGCGAAGTCGGCGGGGATGTCACTCAGTAAATGGGTGGCCTCGCTGGTTCGGGATCGAACGGAAACCACTTGGCCGAAATCGATTGTTCAAATGGCTGGAGCGTGGCCGGACTTTCCGAGCGCTGAGGACTTACGGCGGGGGCAGACTCCGGATATTCATCGCCGGGCGCTTTAGATGTTTGCTCTCGATACCAATACTCTCATCGATTATTTTAAAGGGGCCGGCCGAGTGGCTGAGCATTTTCTCGCCATTTCTCCACGGGAAATCGCTATTCCTTCTATCGTCCTCTATGAATTGGAAAGTGGTCTTTCCAAGTCTCCTCAGTCGATTCAGAGACGTAAAGCCTTGGATGAATTGGTCGAGCTCGTTCAAATTCTTCCGTTCGATAAGTCCTCCGCGCATGCGGCCGCGACAATCAGAGTTCATTTGGAGCAAGCGGGAACGCCGATCGGGCCGCTGGATACCCTTATTGCTGGAATCTCTCAAGCTTATGGAGTGACGCTTGTGACCCACAATACCCAAGAATTTTCAAGAGTGCCTCGCCTTTCTCTCATCGACTGGTTTTAATTGGTAAAATAGCGGATCTATGATAAAAATCGATTTTAAAGAATGGAAGAAATGGAATGGCCAAGGCCAAACCCTGGGTCAATTTACGTTTGAAGAAAGCGTGAAGGCTACCGCCAAAGCCGATGGGTTCAAAGGCAAAGAATGCGAAACGATCTTGTATCGGCCGAAAGACAGCAATCCCGCTGAACGTGTGCTGATGGTGGGACTAGGAAAAACAACCGATTTTTCGATGGAAGCATTGCGTCGTGCCGCGGCCACGTTAGTGAAGCGCGCAGAGTCACTCGGTCTCGAGCAGCTTTTTATTCGCCCGCCGCTCATTGCTAAATCCCCTGCCGCACAGGCCGAAGAATTCCAAGCGCTCGCTGAAGGCTTGTTCATGGGCCAGTATCGTTTTGATCGTCATAAAACGCCCGCTCAAGATGCGCCGAAACCGCTTTCGGAAATTACGCTTTGGATCGATGGACCTTCGACAGAAGCCGCTAAAGCTGTTGAGAAGGCTCGCATCTACAGTCAGGCAACGACGACGGCTCGCGATTTGATCAATGAACCGCCGAGCCGCATGAATCCTGAAAAGCTGGCCGCTGAAGCGATGAAGTTGAATAAGTCTCCGCTCTCCGTGTCAGTGCTCGAGAAAAAAGATTTAGAGAAGTTAGGCATGGGCGCGATCTTGGGCGTGGGTGTGGGCGGACTTGTTCCGCCTCGGCTCGTTGAGATCGTCTATAAACCTTTGAAGAAAGCCAAGACGGTTGTGGCGCTCGTCGGAAAGGGAATCACTTTTGATTCAGGTGGCTTGTCACTGAAGCCAGCGGCCTCGATGGAAACAATGAAGGACGATATGTCCGGCGCCGCGGCTGTGATCGGTGTGATGGGCGCGATCGCTCAGATCAAGCCTGATGTCGAAGTGCGCGGCTATTTGGCCATTGCTGAGAATATGCCCGGTGGACGCGCGCAGAAGCCAGGCGATGTCGTGAAAGCATTTAATGGCAAGACGATCGAAGTGTTAAACACGGATGCCGAAGGGCGTTTGGTTTTGTCCGATGCGTTGTCATACGCCTGCTCGAAGAAACCCGATGTCGTGATCGACATCGCCACGTTGACGGGCGCTTGTGTTGTGGCGCTTGGCCACCGGGTGTCGGCTGTCATGACAAACACGCCGAAACTCTTTGCCGCGATTCAGTCGGCTGGAGTCAAAGCGGGAGAAAAGTTTTGGGAATTGCCGCTTGAGAAAGAGTATGCAGGCGACGTGAAAAGCAAAATCGCCGATCTGCAGAACATTGGCAAACGTCGAGGAGAAGCGGGGACGATTATTGGCGGACTTTTCCTTCAAGAATTTGTCGGCGACCATGTCTGGGCGCATCTCGACATCGCAGGCCCCTCGTGGACCGATTCCGATACAGCCTATTGCCCGACCGGTGGAACAGGTCATCCGGTGAGAACTCTTTTGCATTACATTGAGTCCTTATGACCGCTAAAGATAAAAAGGATAAGACCATGGAAATGACCGGAGCCCAGATTGTTTGTGAATCCCTGAAGAAACTGGGCGTGGAAGTATTTTTCGGAATTCCCGGCGGCCAGAATCTTCCTCTCAACGATGCCTTGGGTCAATGCGGCATTCGCTACGTGCTCACGCGCCACGAACAAGGTGCCTCTCATATGGCCGACGGTTATGCGCGCGCCACGGGCAAGGCCGGTGTCTGTTTTGCGACCTCGGGTCCTGGAGCCACAAATTTAGTGACGGGACTCGCCACCGCCATGATGGATTCAATTCCGATGGTCGCCATCACAGGACAAGTTCGCACGACAGTCATAGGCTCGGACGCGTTCCAAGAAGCCGACATCACCGGTATCACTCGACCGATCACGAAACATAACTTCCTCGTGAAGGACGTGAAGGATCTGCGGCGGACGATGCAGGAAGCCTTTTTCATTGCGACGACGGGCCGTCCTGGACCGGTACTCGTCGATATTCCCGTTGATGTTCAGCGCGCGGTCACGACATTTGATTGGGAAGACAAGATTGAAATGCGTTCGTACAAGCCTACGATCAAAGGCCATCCTCTTCAGATTAAGCGCGCGATCGAAATGATTAAAGAATCCAAGCGACCCCTGCTCTATGTGGGCGGCGGTACCATTGCAGCCGGTGCTTCGGCTGAACTATTGGCTTTGGCTGAGAAAGGGAATCTGCCTGTTGTCTGGACGCTTATGGCTAATGGCGCGTTCCCTCCAAATCACGTTCTGCACATGGGACCGCTGGGGATGCACGGAAAGTACAGTGCTAACACGGCGATGCAGAAAGCCGACTTGCTCATTTCCTGTGGCGCACGATTTGATGATCGTGTGACGGGAACGCTCAATACGTTCTCGCCGAACTCGAAGAAAATTCACATTGATATCGATCCGGCGAATATTTCCAAGACGGTTTTCGCGCATTGTCCCGTGGTCGGAGATTTGAAAAGCGTGTTGAGTGAGCTCGCGAAGGGAATCCCTTCTCTCAATCATGCCGAATGGATCAAAGAAATCGAAGCGCTTGACGCCAAGAACCCGCTCACTTATAAAAAAGATGATGTGCTCAGGCCCCAGTATTTGCTCGATGAGCTGCACCGCCTGACTAAGGGCGACGCGATCATTACAACCGGAGTTGGCCAGCACCAGATGTGGGCTATGCAATGGTACTGGTGCAACCAGCCTCGCCAATTCCTGACGTCGGGCGGATTGGGGACCATGGGGTACGGATTCCCGGCAGCTGTCGGAGCCAAAATGGCCTTTCCGAAGCGCACGGTGGTCTGCATTGAAGGCGATGGATCGTTTCAGATGACAGCCTGTGAGCTGGCGACGTCGACCGTTGAAAAGGCGCCGATTCTCGTCATCGTAATCAACAACTTCTTCCTCGGAATGGTTCGGCAATGGCAGGAGCTTTTTTATGGCGAGCGTTATTCATCGAGTTGCTTGGTCACAGAAGGCGGGATTTTGAAAGACGCCGATCAACCCAAAATAGAAGATGCTTATGTTCCTAACTTCGTGAAATTGGCGGAGGCGCATGGTGCATTGGGAATCCGGGTGATTAAGAAGAAAGATGTGACCTCGGCGCTTGAGCAGGCATTGAAAGAAGTGAAAACACGAACAGTCGTGCTTGAAGTCATGATCAGTCCAGAGGAAAAAGTATTCCCGATGGTCCCTGCCGGCAAGGGGCTGGACGAGATTATTGTGGATATGGCATAAAGGACAAATTATGGCTGATAATCCAACTCCTTCTGCCCCCGCTCGCAAGCCTAAGCCTTTGGCTTTGATTTATAAGGATTATTGCACTGGCTGCGAAGCCTGCATTCAAATGTGCCCGATTAAGGACTGTATTGTCCGTCATCCGGAAGCTGATAGCCCGGAACGATCTTTCGTTTTCGTTGTTCCAAAGAAGTGTATCGGTTGTACCCTCTGCGTCCAGATTTGTCCTTGGGACTGCATCGAGATGATTCCTCGTGAGAGCTATCCGCAAGCCGAACCGGGGACCTTTGCCGGGGCTCCGGGAGATGTATTAAAGTCGACGTCCCCTCAAGTAGGAGTATAAGCTGTGAGTGACATTCATGATATCGTTATCGTCGGTGCTGGGCCGGGAGGCCTTGCCGCCGGTCTCTACGCCTCGCGTGCCAAGTTGAAAAATGTGGTGCTTGAGAAGGAACTTCCTGGCGGCCAAATCAATAAGACCGGATTTATTGAAGACTATCCGGGATTTAGCTCCATCGATGCCCGCGAGCTAGCCGAGAAAATGGCTAATCACGCCAAAGAATTCGGCACGCAAATCGTGTCGACCTCGGCCACCGCCGTTCGCAAGAAGGGCGACATTTTTGAAGTGGATACAACCGAAGGCGTTCTCCAAGCGAAGACGATCATTTTAGCGACTGGGGGCAGTCCGAATTATCTGGGATGCAAAGGCGAAAAAGAATATTGGACGAAGGGCGTTAGCTATTGCGCCATTTGCGACGGGCCTCTTCCCATTTTCCGAAACAAGCCGATGATTGTGGTCGGTGGGGGAGACGCCGCTTTGGAAGAAGGCCTGTATTTAACAAAACATGCTTCCAAAGTGATCTTGGTTCATAGACGCGAGGAGTTTCGTGCGGCTCTGATCATCCAAGATCGTGTCCGAGCGAACCCTAAAATGGAATTGATTTTTAATTCCGTGGTGGACGAAGTTGGCGGAAGCGATCTCGTGGAATGGGCGAAGGTCAAGAACCTTAAGACGGGTGAAATTACGACGATCCCTGTGGCCGGAGTTTTTATCTACATAGGATTTAAGCCAAATAGTGATATCGTAAAAGAGACGTTGAAAAAGGATGAAATCGGTTACATCCTTACAAATCAGAATATGGAAACGTCCATTCCGGGGCTTTTTGCGATTGGTGACGTCCGCCAACAGTTGACGAAACAGATTACGAATGCGGTCGGAGACGGAACCACCGCTGCGGTTGCGGCCGAAAAATTTATTCATGGGACGCTACAGAGCTCGCCTATTGGCGCAGGTCTTGTTTAATTTAAGGAGATAGTATGAAGGACATTTTAGTTCGAATCGGCGGAGAAGGTGGCGAAGGCGTCATCAGTTGCGGAGAAATGCTGACGACAGCTTTTGCGCGGTCGAATTACGAAGTCTATACATTTCGTACCTATCCCGCGGAGATTAAGGGCGGACCGGCCATGTTTCAGGTGCGTGCGAGCGATGAACACGTGCTCTCTCAGGGCCAATTGGCTGATGTTCTTATCACATTTAACGAAGAAGCGTTTCAGCTTCATGGACACAGTATCCATCCCGAAGGCCTTCTCGTATACGATCCCGCCCACTATAAGCCCACAGGCAATTTTGAATCCTACGCCGTACCGCTCGATGAAATCACGCTGAACGTCGTGAAGTCGAAGTTAGGAAAGAACGTTGTGGCGATGGGTGTGTGTGCTCGTCTGCTCGGCATGTCGATGTCTCTGCTCGAAGAAATGGTCCGCGACCGCTTCGGAAAGAAAGGCGAAATCGTCGTCGGCAAAAATATCGAAGCGCTGAAGGCCGGGTATGATTACGTCGATAAGCATCCGTTTAAAAAGCCCATTCCCAAATTTGAAGCGATGACCTCTCCCGTGAAGAAAATCGTGATGTCTGGAAACGAAGCGCTGTCCGTAGGCGCCATCTCGGCCGGTTGCCGCTACTTTGGTGGCTATCCGATCACGCCAGCCTCCGATATTCTCGAGTTCATGGAAAAAGATTTGCCGAAGTTTGGCGGAGCCGTAGTGCAGACCGAAGACGAAATTTCAGCGATCGCCTCTGTTGTCGGAGCGTCCTATGCCGGCAAGAAGGCGATGACGGCCACTTCCGGTCCGGGACTCGCTCTCATGGTGGAAATTTTGGGACTGGCAACGATGTCGGAAATTCCCTGTGTTATCGTCGATGCTCAGCGTGCTGGCCCTTCCACCGGGCTTCCGACTAAGATGGAACAAGGGGACTTGAATTTAGCTGTCTATGGCGCGCACGGGGATGCCCCGCGTATTGTGCTTGCTCCCGGTAACGTCGAAGAATGCTTGTACTACATCATTCATGCGTTTAATTTATCCGAGAAGTATCAATGTCCCGTGCTGTTCATGACGGATCAATCACTAGCCCATCGTACGCAAACATTCCCGTGGCCGGACTTCAACAGAATTCCCATCATCAATCGCTTGTTGCCTACCGAAGCCGAACTGAAAGAATATAAGCGCTTTGTAATGACTCCAAACGGGGTTTCTCCGATGGCTCTGCCCGGAATGGAAGGCGGATGCTATGCCGCGACTGGCCTGGAACATTCCGAGCGCGGGTCGCCTAATTTCACACCGAAAATGCATGTGCAAATGTCGACCAAGCGCGCGCTGAAGATCGAATGCGCGTCTAAGGAAAAAGGATTTACTCAGCGATTTGGTCCAGCCAAAGCCAAGATCGGCATCATCGGCTGGGGCTCGACGCAAGGAGCGATTCTGGAAGGAATCAATTTAGCGGCCAAAGAAGGCATTTATGTCGCGCAGCTGCAGGTGAAGATGGTCGCGCCCCTTCCCGAAGCAGAGATCAAAGAGTTTTTAAGTTCCGTCGAGCAAGTGATTGTGGCGGAGCTTAATTTCAGTGGTCAGTTCAACAACATGTTAAGGTCAAAATTTTTAGTTCCGACGATTTCTTTGAGCAAGTGCGAGGGACTACCCTTCTATGCCGAAGAGATCTTAGCCAAAATTAAGGCCGTCGCTGCTGGCAGCGAAAAGCCTTTGGTTGGCGCAGCACTCGCGGCTCGTTCTTAATAGGAGATCACTTTATGTCACACGTAACGACCGACTATAAATCAGACGTAAAAATCACTTGGTGTCCCGGTTGCGGCGACTTTGCCGTTCTCAACGCGTTGTATCAAGCGCTCGCGACCATGGATCTAGATCCGAAGAATGTGGTCGTTGTCTCTGGAATCGGCTGCTCGGGTCGGCTCCCGATCTTCGTGAACTCCTACGGATTCCACGGCGTGCATGGCCGCGTGCTTCCCACGGCGATGGGTGTGAAAATAGGGAACCCGAAGATGACGGTGATCGCGGTCGGCGGCGACGGCGATGGTCTGGCGATCGGCGGCGGGCATTTCCCGCATGCGGCGCGGCGCAACATCGATATCACCTACATCATGCTTGACAACAATATTTACGGGCTTACGAAAGGGCAAGCATCGCCGACGACCTTACAGAGCTTCCAGGGCAAGTCAAGTCCCTATGGTGTCTCCGAAGAAAACTTAAACCCGATCGCTCTGGCCCTGGCTTACGACGTGTCCTATGTGGCACGCGGTTATTCGGGGCAGCTCAAGCATTTGACCGATCTCATCGTCGAAGCGGTGAATCACAAAGGGTTCTCCTTCCTGCATACCCTTTCACCCTGCGTGGTTTTCAATGATACGTACAAATACTTCGGCAAAAAGGTCACTCCGATCGCTCCCTACGAGAATACATCCAACAAGATGCGCGCTTTGGAAATGTGGCAAGACAAGCAGCACATCTTCTTAGGAACTTTCTACAAAGACGAAACACGCCAGACATTTAATGAACGTATTCGCGACATCATCGGCCAGTTCCCACGCGATGATGAAAAGTATTTCAAAGAACTCATAAACCGGTACGCCTAATGCGCGTTGTTGCGCGATGGGTGAGGGTATTTTCAGCGATCGCTATTATTGTGGCGATCGGCCTTCCTGGTCTTGTCCACGGTGACTCTGAGACCGCCGTCATTATTATGGCGCACGGCGGAAGCCCCCAATGGAATAAAACGGTGAAGAAAGCCGTCAAAGAAGCTCAAATTCCCTACCCGCATAAAATTTTTCTGGGAATGGGTGATACGTCTTCCGAACAACATCAGCTTCAGGACATGATTAGCGATTTGGAAGGTGAAGGCGCTCATACGATTTACGTGGTTCCTTTGCTGGTTTCCTCGTATTCAGAGGTCTCCCGGCAATGGAAGTATCTTCTGGGAATTGACGTGCAGCCTGGCTTCATGAACAATCCGCTGTTTCCCGTGCAGAAGCATTCGACCATTCGCTTTGCTGATCCTTTGAACGATTCGGCAGTGGTGATCGAGATCCTGCTTGATCGCGCCCACGAGATCAGCACGACTCCAAGCAAGGAAGCCCTGATTCTCGTTGCCCACGGTCCCAATGACAATACTGACAATGCCCGCTGGAATGAGATTCTGCAGAACATTTCCAATCGCCTCAAGGAGCGAGGTGGGTACAGGAGTGTGGAAGGGATTACGCTTCGCGATGATGCTCCAGCCGCCACTCGCCAGCAGGCCGTCGAGCGCCTCCGTAGCCGAGTTCAAGCGGCCGACGCGGCCGGTTCTCGCGTTCTTGTCGTCGGTCTTCTTCTCGCGCCCGGTGGCATCGAACACAAGATCGGACTTGAACTCCGCGGGTTGAATTACACCTTTAACACGAACGCTCTTCTTCCTGATTCTCGGATCTCCGAGTGGATCCGCAGCCAAGTCCCGTAATCGAATTCATCCATCGGATTTGTATAATTAGCCGTCATGATTAATTACTTCAAAATGATTTGGACCACATCAGCGGCCTTGTTCAAAGGGCTTTCGGTGACGATGCGCTACATGTTTCAACCCAACGTCACCCTTCAATACCCCAACGAAAAGCAGACGATGTCCGACCGTTTCCGCGGCATGCTGACGTTTCATGTGGATGAATGCATCGCCTGCGACATGTGTGTTCGCGCCTGTCCCTCGGCCTGTATTGCGCTTGAAAGCGCGCGTAATGAGGCGGGCAAGAAAGTGATACAGAACTACACAATCGATTTCGGCAAATGCAACTGGTGTCGTCTTTGCGAAGAAGCCTGCCCGACCAACCCCAAGTCTGTCCACCACACAAACGAATACGAAATGATGTTTCTTTCGCGCGATGATTTTAAGATTACTTGGCTAAAGGGCGCTGACGGCACCCCCCTAGTTCCCGTGAACGCGGCTGGAAAAACGATGGGACCCTGGCCCGATGTCGCCGGTCACAAACATCTTTCTGTAGGGATTGGTGCTCACAAAGCTCCGCCGGCTGCCAAACCGGTCGCTGTCGCAGCGGCCGCGACCCTTGCCCCCGCATCACCTTCAGTCCCACCCGCGGCACCGCCTCAATAAGACCTCTTCATTCCATGAAATACCGCAAACTCGGATCCACAACGCTTGAAGTTTCCGAAGTAGGTTTCGGCGCTTGGGCGATTGGCGGCAATCAGTTCGGAAATAGCTACGGTCCTGCCGAGGACACGGAGTCTCTTCAGGCCATTACGACCGCCATCGATTTAGGCTGCACGTTTTTCGATACCGCCGACGTCTACGGCCACGGTCACAGCGAGGAGATCCTCGGAAAAGCCCTCAAAGGACGCCGGCATGATGTCGTGATTGCCACCAAAGGCGGTAGCGATTTTTACCACATCCCACCCAGACTTAACTTTACGGAAGCCCATCTCATTTATGCCGTTGAACAAAGCCTCAAGCGCTTAGGAACGGATTACATAGACCTCTTTCAACTTCATAATCCACCCTTTAGTGTCATTGAGACGGGTCGCGTTTTTGACCCACTTGAAAAGTTGAAGCTCCAAGGAAAAATCCGCTATTACGGCATTTCGATCCATGATCCTCAAGAAGGCTTGCTTGCGATGAAAGTGGGCCGACCTTCTGCCATTCAGGTTGTTTACAACTACCTTCATCAGGACGCGGCCGAGGAATTGTTTCCCAAGGCATTGGCCGATGGTGTCGCCATCATTGCACGCGAGCCTCTAGCCAACGGTTTTTTAACCGGAAAATATACGAAGGACTCTGTCTTCCCAGTGGGCGACATCCGCCATCAATGGCCATTTAAGTACCAGGGGCAGCTGGTGAATCAAGTGGAAGGGTTTAAGAAAGCGATTGGCCCCAGCTCCTCCACATTAGCCCAGTCGGCGATTGGGTTTGTCCTCACGCAGCCGGCCGTTTCGACGGTTATTCCTGGCTGCAAGACGCCTGATCAAGCCCAAGAAAACTTTAAAACTTCCGAACTAAGCCTCGTCCCAGTCCCCCGCTAGACCCGTTAGCGCGGCCCTTGCAATTCCTGGGCCTTTAGGTCCATCGTAATTAGCCGTCGGCTCTATAGTGTGCTTCATCCGATTAATCTAAACTCTAAGAGTGAAACTCCACTGTCCCACGATGCTCCGCAGTGCCTGGGTCGTCTTTGCGTTCTCTACATTGGTCGGGTCTGCTACGGTTGATCCCATGATCTCTCAAGGTCGCCTGGCGGATCCTTCGGCAAAAACGATAGGGGAAATTAGGGCTGCCGAACGGCGCCGCATCCCGCTTGAAGTTCAATTGAAATGCGCCGCGCATTACCACGCCGGAGACCCCATCGAAATCACCATTATCGTGACTAACCTTTTCGATACGCCTCTCATCATGAACAGTCGGATGCTCGTGAATCACCCCCGTCTCCAGGGCGAAATATCCATTTGGATCATCGGTCCTGATGGTAAGAAAAATGAAATTCGTCGGCTTATTACGCCCTTGTCCCTTCGAGATCAAGATTTCGTGTTGCTCACGCGCGGTCAATCGATGCAACGCGCGGTTGACCTCTCCGACCTCTACGGCATTAGCGAAAAAGGGGTCTACAAGGTGCAAGCCCTCTATCATAATGACGTGGATCACGTCGGCGCCGCACCGCACGCCTGGAAAGGGGCGGTCTGGTCCGAGCCCGTCGAAATCGAGCTGAACTAATGCGACTAAACTCCTCTCTATTATTCTCAGTCCTAATCGGGTTTGGGCTTGCCCTGGCGACTCCCGCCTATGCCGAACATTATGATCTCTTTAGCTGGAAAGCCGGAAACGATTGGGCGTTTGCGATCTTGTCCGGAATGAATAATTCAACTAAGGCCGCTGTCGAAATTAAGAACCAGGCTGGACATGTCCTAGGCGTCGGTCCAATCAAATCGAAGATTTTGTCGATGAAAGAGGGCGACAGTATTACGTGGCTAGTTCGGCCCGAAAGCGGCATGCGGTATCCTTCGGATTCTGCATTTATGGACCTCCAAGACTACGCGCTCTCCTTGGGCGTCAAGCTCAGCAAGCCCACCGCCAAGTCCTAAGCGCCAGAGGCCCCCGCCTGGCTTGACAGTTCCCCAATGCAAACGATATAAGCTAAAGGTTCCTGCAAGGTTTTGACTCGCCTCATGAGGAGGTTTGTATGGAAGACACCCCTAACGGCTCACTCAGTATTCAGCAGCTCCCACTCGAAAAAATTTATACCTCTCCCCATCAAATGCGTCGTCACTTTGACTCCGGCGCCCTGAAAGATTTGGCCCGCTCGATGAAAGAAGAAGGGCTTATTCAACCTGTGACGGTACGGAAGGTCGGCGGCGCTTACGAGTTAGTGGTTGGGGAGCGCCGGTTTCGAGCAGCCCGAATGCTGCAATGGCCTACGATTGATGCGCGAGTCATCGATATCAGCGACGAGGATGCCGCGGTCAAAGGCTTGATCGAAAATTTGCAGCGCGCCGATTTGAGTCCCGTCGAAGAAGCGAGAGGATACAGGCAACTGGTGGACGCCCCCTACAATCTCACACAAGACGCCATCGCGCAGCGCGTGGGGAAAAATCAAACCGCGATCGCGCGCGCTCTCTCCATTCTTGAGTTGCCCACCGAAATTCAGGAACTGATGTCTCGCGGAATCATTACGGAGACCCATACCCGATCATTGCGTAAGATGTCCGACCGGTCGAAGCAAGTGGCGATGGCGCGCCGCGCGGATCGTGAAGGGTGGACGGTCAAAGAATTGGAACGTCGCGTGAATGAGGCTCTGCGAGAGGCCGGCGAGCCAACGAAGTTGCGCGAGGGAAAGTCTAAAGTGCCGCTTAAAGATCCTTTGGGCGCGATCTGGTCCCCTATTTTAGCGACGTCAGGAGAATCCGGAGTGAAAGCGTCCGCCGTTCAGTATGCGGGAATGGGAAAATGGACGCTCACGGTGGAGACGCAAGGCGCTGTGAATCTTCGTCATGCGCTGGGAGATTTTTTTGTTCGGTTGGGAAATACCCTTAATGGCCCGGTTCCTGCAGATGTGCTAGAGAAGAAGTCCTAACGAAGAATATGCTGTATCGCGTCGGCCGCTTGTTTGATACGCGCGGGTGGGTTGACGAGACTTAAGACAAGATGGCGAGGTTCCATGTCGTAGAAATATCCGGGATGTACGAGCAGTTGATCATTTTTCAACAGGCTGAGCGCCACGTCTTCATCCGCTATCCCTTCTTTCTTCCACCGCAGCGTTAAAAAGAAGCCCCCCTCCGGCCTGCAGAACTCTACCTCCGGCACCTTGGTTAACAACTCAACGATCGCTTCCATTCGCTCTTTAACCTGGGAAACGTACTTCTTTTGAAAGGGGCGACTTGAGTTTAGAATCGTTGGCAGGGAAAATTGTGCTACCTCGCTAACGGGCAAAAACGTGTCGGATATCATCTCGAGTGCTTTCATGGTTTTGGAAACAAGCGCCGAGGATCCCGTGACCGCCATCCAACCGATTTTGACGCCAGGCAGCGCGAGCATTTTGGAGAGGCCATTCAAGGTGATGACGAGCGGCGCAGAAGTCTCCGCGGGACGGGGCAAATGGCCCGGCACAAATAAAAAGGGACTAAATACTTCGTCAGCGATGATGGCGAGATGGTGGCGCCCGGCGATTTCGGCCATTGTTTGAATTTCTTCAGCCGTGGCTACTGCCCCGGTCGGGTTATGGGGGGAAATCAAAACAACCGCTTTTGTCCGAGAGGTAATACGGGATTCGAGCTGGGCAAAATCGATCGTCCACCGCGCGCCTTCTTTGAGGGAGTAAGGGACACATTTTATCCCGGAGAGGGCCGCAATCGAATCGAAAAGAGGATAGGAGGGCGTCGGGCACAGTACCTCATCGCCTGAATCGGCCAGAACTTTGAACGCATACCAGTAAGAAATGCTCGTGCCTGGGGTTAATACGATTTGGTCCCGTGTGAGATCAAGTCCCTCGCGTTTGTAATAGCGGCCAATCGCCTCGCGTGCCGCCTTTTGTCCAAGCGGGTCCGGCTGGTACGTGCGGCTCTTGGTCACTCCCTGAGCCAGAGCCTTGTAGAGGATTGCGGCCGGGAAATGAATTCCCTGCGCATTCACATTTCCCGAGACAAGATCAATGAAAGACTTCTTTTCCTGAATGAACTGATCTCGAAGCGAATAGAGCGCGTTCGTCGGAATATTAAAGTCTTGGGCGATGGATGAAAGCACGCGGTTATGATATAAAACAGCTCAATGAAAACCTCTTTATCGAAGCGCCTTTTATCCTTGGATGTCTTCCGCGGGGTTACGATTGCGGGCATGATTCTCGTCAATAGCCCTGGTAACGAATCATCGTATTGGCCGCTGGATCATGCCGAATGGCATGGACTCACTCCCACTGATCTCGTATTCCCATTTTTTGTTTTTATTGTGGGGATTTCACTCGTCTTTTCCATGTCGTCCAAGCTTGCCGCGGGAGCGACCCGCAAAGCTCTCTTTACGCAAGTTCTCAAACGCACGCTGATCATTTTTGCTCTCGGACTTCTGTTGAACGGATTTCCTTTTTATGATTTGACGACCATTCGAATTTTGGGTGTTCTTCAACGTATCGCGCTCTGCTATTTCTTTGGTTCGGTCTTTTTCCTTTGGACCACGATCTCGATCCAAATCGCCGCCGTGGGAATCATTCTTATAGGGTATTGGTGGATCATGACGCATCTGCAAGTGGCTGGTTTTCCAGTGGGCGATCTAACCCAGGAAGGAAACTTTGCGGCTTATATCGACCGAACGATGTTGGCTGGACATATGTATCGTCCGGTTTACGATCCCGAAGGCATTCTTAGCACGGTGCCGGCCATTGCGACGGGACTATTCGGAAACTTAGCGGGCTATTGGCTTAAGGCTCCGGGAGTCCCCGCTAGAAAAGCCACGGGCTGTCTGCAGGCAGGTATCGTTTTTCTTTTGGCCGGCTGGAAGTGGGGGCAATACTTTCCAATTAACAAAGCGCTTTGGACGAGCTCTTACGTTCTAGTAACAACCGGATGGGCGCTGGTTTTGTTCAGCTTTATCTACATGGCGATTGAAATCGCCGGCTGGAAAAAATGGTCTAAGCCCTTTGAAGTGTTCGGCGTGAATGCGATTGCGGCGTATGTCTTGCACGTTTTCTTTCTCAAAATTCAAAATCGAATTCCGATGCCTCGAATAGACGGCACTCCGGGGAATCTCCGATTTTTCATCACGGATCATCTCTTCAGTCCCTGGCTTTCTGCCAATGCCGCCTCTCTCGCCTATGCCTTAAGCTATACCCTTATGTGGCTCGTCGTCTTTTCGATCCTCTACCGCAAGAAAATATTTTTGAAGACGTCCCGCTAGGCCTTGAAATCGGAGCCGCAGGCCAAAATGTCTATTTTGAATCGTTCCACTCGATTTCTTACCTTTTTTTTAATTTTCTGCACGCTAAATAGGTGTATTCCCAATAATCTTCCGTTGTTAGAAAGATTTTCAGTCTCTCCTGAGGCAACGCAATGGGTTAGCGTCCTCTCTAATCAAGCGCTCATGCCAGTGGCGGTATTCTTTAAAGGTCCGAGTGCGGCACGCTTATTCACTATTGCAGCGGCAGGCGGGCTAGCCTTGATGGCTCCAGAATGGTCGAGCCAGCCTCTTCTTCGCGCGGCGCAGTCATTTATTGTCGCAGGAGTCATACACGTTCTTGGATCTATGGTAGCGCGAGGGTCTGTATCTCTGGCAATGCAAAATCAAGAGCGATTTCTATTGTTTGGGTTGGCCGGAATGATCCTTTCTTTAGTCCTTCCAGTCATACATCTTTCAATCGTTTTCTTTGTTTTTACGGTCTATCAAGAGTGGAATAAGTCGGATGGATCATCGAGGATATGGCATAGAAACTCTTGGAGTCTTCTCTTCCCTGTATTGTGTTTAACCTTTTTGTACCTGCCTTTATCGAAGTGGGCGACTGCTCCGATGCTGACAGGATTCTCGGTTGTTTTTGGGGCGTTATTTCGTTGGGCGATGACTCACGTCAATTCTCAGGCACTATCGCAGGCTGATCGGGTAGGCACGCGATGGAACAAACAACTTCTTAATGTGGCCATTCTTTCGCTGGCCGCCAATATTGATGGGCACCGCATGATGATGACCGTCGGGATGTCCGGCGTTCTCGGTACGAGTTTTGTTGTAGCGTCAACGATGATTGTCGGTCTGTTGCTCGGCCGGCTGTTTCGAACGCCTTGGATGTTTACGGTGCTTTTAAGCGCCGGCATGGCCATTTGTGGTGGCAGTGCCATTGCCGCTGCCTCAGTGGCCTTGGGGCTTGATCCTAAAAATGAGGATCAAAAATGCCAACAATCTTTGGCGTTAGCGGTAATTCTGGCGTTTAATACGCTAGCCCTAGGGATTTTCCCTTTCATGGCTTCTTTCTTAAACTTTACGATGACGCAGGCTAGTTTCTGGTTTGCTTGGGGAATTCAAGACACCAATTCTGTCCTACAAGCGGCGCATTTCTTTGATACGAATTCGGTCCCACTCGCCGCCACATTGAAAATGGCCCGTGCGGCACACATTGGTGTGGTCTCTCTTTTATTGTCGCTCTGGGGTCCAAAAGTGATGACGTTTTTAAGGGGCCCAAGTCAGTCCTCCGCCAGTACAGGATCGCTTTGGAAAAGGCTTTATCGCGGGCCTCCCTTATTTATTTGGGGGTTTATGGGGGTTGTCCTCGTTATGAACTTTTTCCCGATGCTTCAGTCGATTGGAGGGTCGTTAAAGGATCTTGCAAAGCCACTGCTCTCTGTCGTGTTTTTCCTTATTGGTAGTTTGATTAAGTTCGAAGATCTCAAAAAGATCATTCATTGGCGACTCGTATTACAGTCGGGAATACACTGGATCTTTCTGACGGCAACCAGTGGGATCGTTATCGCGAAGGGTCTTTCAGAATGGGGGCTGACGCTGCTCCTTCTTCCCGCGGCTATTTTAGCGGTCGTTGTGTATGTTTTGGAGAATCCAAAATCTCAGGAGTTGTCTCGCTTTCTTCGTTGTCGAAGTGCGAATGCAGCCGCTTAGAACGGCTTGTGAATACAGGCAAGCGCCCGTTCTTCAAGCGGAGCGCATTTGACTGGAGTGGCTGAAAGTCGCGTCATCATCATGCGTCAGAGATTTTTGGTCACAGTCACCAGAAGTGAAAAATATGAAGGATTTGGTGCCGCTGCAAAACTGTATTCCTCCCTTGCAATTCCCGCCTAAAAGCGTAATCCTGTCACTACGATGAAATTTGCTTTTTTGGTGACAGTCAGTCACCAGAAGTTACTCTTCCATGGGTGGGGGAACAATCTGCGATCGAATCTTCGCGTGCGGCGCTAAAGGTTCCCCGCCGGTCAGCCTTTATTTTGGCAGCGGTCTGTCTCTTCTAATTTTGTCTTAGTGTTTGTGTCTTCCCCAACGACTTCAATCGCCCAATTTTTGAGGATTTCCACCAGCGCTTGGTGCCGCCGGCGCTATCCTCAAAAATGTCATATATTCGGCGATGTGAACACTCAGTGGAAGACTCTTTTTCTCACAATCTTTTCAAGCATTCTTTTCTTTCTGGGGTGCCAACGCTCAAGCTCAACGTCGCTCGAGGACCCCGCGCAACAAATGAATCGGACCGCCACCAACTCTGGCGGAGAAGCCCGACCCTGGAGGAAAGAGCCGATCGAAGATCCTGCGTCTCCTGAAAACCTGGTCCATGGAGCTGTAATTCAGAAATACGAGGTATTCGGGAAAACCTGGCAGGAACTGGCTGAAAGCATCCAGACGTTTGGAACTCGAATCGCTGGAGCGCCGGCAAAAACGACTTATAGCTTGGTCTGGCATTCCGGAGGGGTCGACGCGAACTGCGGTCTTGCGAGTGGG
>JAYWEN010000284.1:0-3899 GCA_043779245.1 Elusimicrobiota bacterium
GGGATACCAAGCCTTCACCACCCCTGACATGGTCGGTGTCGAGCAAGGGATGCTTGGTCTTGTTCAGAAGATGGCCAAGAAAGCGGGATTTGATGTTAATGCCGCAAACGTTCTTCAAACGATGGGATTCTTGAGCGCGGAGCAGAAGTCGAGCGTTTTGTCAGCCACAAGAAAGCATGGGATTGCGGTGATTCAAGGCCGAGCGGGAGCTGGGAAAACCACAATCTTGTCGGCGATTCGCAGCGCTTATTCTTTAGCCGGATGGAAAGTGCAAGGCCTGGCGATTTCTGGACAAGCCGCGCACACCCTGGAAAAAGAATCCGGAATTACCTCGCGTACGATTGCGTCGTGGAAATTAGGCAAGCCGCCGGAAGATAGAACCGTGCTCGTGGTGGATGAATCGGGCATGGTGGGTTCAAAAGCCATGCGCGAGATTCTGCAAAGAGCGGATCACGCGGGAGCCAAAGTCATTTTAGTGGGTGACGAGCGGCAATTGCAGCCGATTGACGCAGGGGGTGCGTTGCATGCGGTGGATAAAGAGCTGGTCAAAATATCACCCATGGTTTCGAGCCGAGTCTTGATCATCCGGAGGCAAAAAGAAGAATGGATGCGCGAGGCCGTTTATAAGGCGGCGCTCGGTAAAACAGCCGACGCGCTTAAAGAGTTAGACGAGCACGGCAAGATCCGTATTTACCCCTCGGCCTCAGGTGCAAAAGAGGAATTGGTCAGAGAGTATCTGGAGAAAAACATTGATGGTTTTGAAAAAAGCCTGATATTGACCCACCGCAAAGGGGATTCTTCCACCATCAATGGAATAGTTCGTGAGAAATTACGCGAGCGCGGCTTGATTGGTGAGGATAAAGGGGAAATCAACAACACCCAGCGCCGTATCGCTTTAGCCATTGGCGATCGAATCATGTTTTTAAAGAACGATCGCAAAATGGATGTGCGTAACGGTCTACGGGGCATGGTCAAAAGTATTGATGAGAAAGCCAAGGTACTGACGGTTCGGACTGACGACGGATTAGAAAAAGAAGTCGAGCTCGAAAAATACCCTCATTTGGAATACGGCTGGGCGTCCACCACACACAAAGCCCAAGGCACAACAGTCGACCGTGCTTATGTGTACGGCCACACTAAAGAATCGATGGCCAGCCAACAAATGACGTATGTGCAAATCAGCAGGGCCAGAGAAGACACCAAAATATACGCCGTCGCTGGAGAGGACCAAACAAAAGCGTTTAAAGAAATGACCCGAAGCTGGAGCCGTGATGCGTCCAAAGGGACATCGATTGAGTTTTTGATTGAGCGGCAGATGCAGAAGAAAATAATCGAGAAAGAAAAAGATCAGGGGATGGAGCGCTAAGTAGTTGAAGAGGAATGGGCTAACAGGAGGAAGGTCTATGGAACAATGGGAAACTTTGAAATCAGCCGCGCGACGCACGGGTTATGCGTACAACACGTTCAAGAAATGGCGGTATCTTGGGATCTTGCCTTTTCCCGTACACGAGGACCGCGCGAGACCTGGCCAGCGTCCGAAACTAACTGTCAATGTACACGATGTCGATGCTTGGAAAGCACAAGCCAGGGTGCCTGCATCGAGAATCGTCGTGGTATAATCACCTCAAGCCATGAGACGAATTCAGGGCATCAACAACGACCGTGGGTATACCAAATTGCGGATTTGGCTTGGGGCGAAACGCAATGGGGACGGTTCGATCAACAAACCGTTTGTGAAATATTTTGGTCCGTATAATAAGGGCAACATCGCGCGGGCCACTATTTTTATGGACGAGGTCCGGGAGCAGTTCAGGATCGGCAAGCCGATTAAGAAAGAACCTCAGCCGCTTTCGCTCTCAAAAGCGATTGATATTTTCTGGCATCGCCATTGGGAGAGCGACCCTAACCGGTCTAAAAAATCACTGAGTAGCGCGTATTACGTTTTGGAGGGGTTCAAAAAGGCTTGGCCGACAACCCCTCTGCATTTGATGAAGCCCAAGGATATTGAAGATCACATGGTCGCGCGCCGCGCGGCGGGTGTCAAAGACAGCACCATCAAACAACAGTTGCATCATTTAGCTTCGATGTTTGAGCGGATGGATGAATATGTCAAGCGGGAAGAGATTGAACCTGTCTTGCTGCCCGAATTTAATCCGGTGCAATACGCAAAGAAGCCCAAAACGACAAGCGATATGCAAAGACAGCGGTGGGCTTCCAAAGCAGAGCTTCGAAAGCTGAAGGCGTGGTGCTCCACGAACGACCCCGATTTGTGGAGAGCCATCGAATACGCCATTTTGTCGGGATTGCGTCACGGTGATCTGATGGCGATGCAGGGGCAAGCGAAAGTTCAAGGGATTCAACAGAAAACGGGAAATATTTTTTCCTTGCCCGTTGATTTCTCAAAGCCAGCGAGCATGACGAATTATCGTCGGCGTTGGGTGCGGGCGCGGCATGAAGTGGGCATGGATGATTTTCATTGGCATGATTTTCGTCATACCCATGCGACAATGCTTAAGAATATTGGCGCGGGTCAAAGTTTGATTCAGGAATCGTTAGGGCATAGCGATCCCAGACAGACCGATATCTACACTAATGGCCGGGCGGAACGGTTACAGCCTTGGATCTCAAAATTGCAGACTGAACTGGACAGTATCAGCGTTGCCTGATAGAATCTCCGTCTTGCGGGCAGTTAACTCAGCGGTAGAGTGCGATCCTCACACGATCGAAGTCACAGGTTCGAATCCTGTACTGCCCACCACTCTTTTTTCCGAGTGAAAACGAAAGTCTGGTGTCGTAATTGGTGTCGTAAAATTGAGTTTTTGTCAAAGCATGAATTTTAAAAGCATTGATAAATAAGGTATTTAAAATATTAGTGGGGCTCTAGCGCACCATCCTCACACGACAGGGGCCACAGGTTCGAATCCTGTAGCGCCCACCACTTTACGATAGGTAAATCAACATGAAAGAAATGATCAAATTGCTTTTGAGTCTTCAGGAACGCGATCTGGAGTTAGACCGAGTCCGCGCGGAAGTGGCCGCCATTCCGGCCAAAGTGGCTGGGTTGAAAGCCGATATTCAGAACGCCAAAAAGGCGCTTGAAGATGCGAAAAAAGAAATGATCATACTTCAGCTGGCTAAAAAACAAATGGAACTCGATCTCGATGCTCAAGAATCTGCCGTTCGAAAGCATTCCAACGAGCTGAACTCAGTCAAAACCAATGAAGCCTATAAAGCGCTTCTTGGCGAAATTGAGAAAGCCAAAAAAGATAAATCCTTGATCGAAGACAAAATTTTGGAAAACATGGAAGCGACCGATCAAGCGACCACGCTTTGGAAAGAAAAAGAAGCCGGCTCGAAAGAATACGAAGCTGGTATTTTGAAACAAATCGCAGACTGGGAAAATAAGCAAAAAGATTTAGAACAAGGCATCGCCGCGAAAGAAGCTGATCGAGTCCAAACAGTGGGAACCCTTTCGAAGGATCTGGCGGCTCGCTACGCGCAGCTTCGCAGTGGCAAGCGCACCGGCGCGGCGGTTGTCCCAATCCGCAATGAACAATGCTCCGGCTGTCATATGAAAATTTCTCAAAACGTGATTAACGAAGTGCGTCGAGGACAAAAGCTCATGACCTGTGAGAGTTGCTCACGCATCGTGTATCTAGAAGAAGTTCCTGCCGCCTAACCCCAATTTTTTCCGCCATTGAAACATTGGCGGATCCGCCTAAGACGTAGTGGCGGAGTTCTTTGAAAGCTGCATTCGGAGCGCCGCGCGGGCATGATGGTGATGCCAGTGAGGAAAGTCCGAACTCCATGGGTATGGTGCCACGTGCAAGCGTGGACGTTGGGACAGTTCGTATGCATGGGACTGTGACGACGATGGAAAGTGCCACAGAAAATAAACC
>JAYWEN010000285.1:0-4942 GCA_043779245.1 Elusimicrobiota bacterium
GCCAGCAGTCGTGGTATTTCTTCTGATGTAAGTATCTTCTGCCATTCTGGGTCCCGGAAATCGACGAGGAAACTTCCCTCGCTCTCTTTGTCATGCGCAACAAGATAACGCGCGTCTTGGCTGTTTTGCCAATATGGCCGATAGTCCTCGGCAGCTCCGACACTCAGGTAGGCGAAACGCAGGCAGTCTCTGGAAAGTGTTAGAGGCAGAGTCGCACGGTCAAGATCGATAACGACCATTTGGGCATCGGGTTCTGGTGTTGAAGTGTTCTCCTCAATAAGACTCCATCGCGTGAGGGGGTCGAGGCGTGAGACTCGTGACCCCTCCGAGACCCATATTGAGGATACAGCTACAAGAAACGTGAGAACAAGGAGTCTGTGTGACGGTGGGGTGTTAATACCGGAGAAGAGCGGAGACTTCGTACCCATGAAGTTTTTCACGGCCATGTAAAAATTCCAGTTCCATCACGAAAGAAAGCCCTGCTACTTTGGCTTTTAATTTTTCCACCAATTGACAGGTGGCATGCGCGGTTCCGCCTGTGGCCAGAACGTCGTCAATGATCAGCACTCGAGCGGCCGAGGTGAGAGCGTCGGCATGAATTTCCAGTGTATCGGTTCCGTATTCTAAATCGTAAGTGTGCGACACAATTTTCGAGGGAAGCTTTCCTTTTTTGCGGACGGGAATGTAGCCAGCACCCAAAATATAGGCGACCGGCGATCCAAAAATGAAACCGCGCGATTCCATCGATGCGACATGTGTAATCCCTTTGCGCTGGAACGGGCCGGCCAGTCGGTCGATCGTCGACTTAAACAATTCCCCATCCTGCAAAAGCGGGGTAATATCTTTGAAAAGAATTCCGGGTTTCGGGAAGTCTTGAATGTCTCGGATGGAGGCTTTAATTTTTGGGAGTGTTACCGCTGGCATGGTTCTATCTCCTGACAGTGTTTAGACGATGCCCATGCGCTGTGCGAGGCGGCGCAACCGTTCAAGCCCGCGTTTTTCCAGCTGGCGCACGCGTTCTCGGGATACGTGAAGCTTTTTCCCCACTTCTTCGAGGGTCTGGTTCTCGCCGTTCAATCCAAACCGCATTTCCAATATTTGGCGTTCGCGAAGCGGGAGCTGGGATAACGCGACGTCTAATTCGTCATGCAGTTTGAAGAGCGAGATCAGGCGATCGGGCGCGTATAACTCGTTGTCGGAAATCACGTCCTTGATTGTCAGGTTTTCGTCATCATCCAGCGGCGCTTCAAGACTTCCGATTCCACGGGCCGCTTCGGCGGCATCGAGAATTCCTTTGACCTGGCGCGCGGAGAGATGAAGCTTTTGCGCCATCTCTTGAAGCGTGGGATCACGTCCTAGCTGACCATGGAGTTGATCCCATTGACGTAGCCAGCGGCGCAAGGCTTCCCACGCATGAGGCGGAATCCGGATCGTTTTAGATTGTTCATCGATGGCCCGACGGATCGATTGTTCAATCCAGTAGGCGCCGTACGTTGAGAACCGAAAGCCCTTGGTCGGATCAAATTTATCAATCGCGTGCATGAGGCCCAAATTGCCTTCTTCGATAATGTCGAGAAAATCCAGACCGGGTCGGTAATACTTTTTGGCGATGGGTATGACTAAACGGAGATTGCGCTCGACCAATTCTTTTTTGGCGGCCTTATCGCCTTTATTAGCACGACGCCACAAGGTGTTGAACGCTTCGCGGGAAAGTTCAGGAAAATCTTTGATGGCACGGAAGTATAAAGAAACAGCGTCTAAGCTTTCAGCCATGTATAAACGTAGGTCCTTTTCTTAAGATTGTCACTACTTATTTTGCGAATCACCGATAAATTCGGGGCGACAGGATTTGAACCTGCGACCTCTTGGTCCCGAACCAAGCGCGCTACCAACTGCGCCACGCCCCGAAACAATCGGCGCGCACGAATTCTATCATATTGCATTTGCTTCCCTGACGAGGCGAAACACGTGTCGAGCGACCTCCATCGCCGCATACGGCTTGGCGATTTCTTTTGTTTTGTCGGTCATTCGCTTCATCTTCGCGGGATGATTCAGAAGCGTATGCGCTAGCCTAGCGATTTCTTCAGGTTCGTCCGCTTCTTCGGCCACGCCTTGTTTGAGCAAATAGCGGGCATTGCGTTCTTCTTGTCCCGGAATCGGATTGGTAATGATCATGGGTAAACCTTTGGCGAGCGCCTCCGAAGACGTGAGGCCCCCGGGTTTGGTGATCAAAAGGTCTGCCGCATCCATTAAGGTGCCGATCACTTTCGTATAGCCAAAGACGCGCACCCGTCGGTCTTTTTTGTAGCGCTTTTGGATCTCGCGGAACAAGTCGCGGTTGACGCCTGTGGTGATGAGACATTGGATCGGATAGCTCTGAAGCTTATCCACAATCTTTGAAAGCAGACCGAGCCCCTGGCTTCCCCCCATTACGAGTACGGTGGGTATCTTGGGATCAAGGCCTAGTTCCTCCCGCGCCTGTTCTGCTGGAACTCGTCCTAAAAAGCTTGGACTGATCGGAATTCCGGTGACCACAATCTTAGTCGCGGAAATTCCTTGGTGAATAAGATATCGGCGCGCTTCTTCGGAAGCTACGCAATATAAATCCACTTCCCGGTGGACCCAGTATGAGTGAAGGGCAAAATCGGTGATGACCGCGATCAACGGAATCGTCAAATGACCGCGCCTTTTTTCGGCGGCAAAAACGGAGCAGGGAACCGCTTGCGTGCAGACCAAGGCTTGGGGACTATGACGTTTCAGGAGAGTTCGCATCTTAGGCGTTGAAATCAAATTTAAAAGATCGCGGATCTCTCGAGTCGCGGCTTCCACATCCGGGTTGTCGTACACAAGGTCCCACAGGACAGGCGTATGGCGAAGAATTTCGAGATAGGTTCGGGCGATGAGCTTGCCAATCGTCGGATAGGCAAAGGTGAAGGCATCGACGCCACCGGTTTCCCACGTCGGAGCTAAGACAGACAACGCTTCACGAACACCCTCGGCGGCGCGCTGGTGTCCCGACGACATGGAAATGTAAAGGAAGAGGATTCGAGTGGTCATTTCGACAACTGGATCGGGCCGGGGAACTTATGGATCTCATCGGGCCGGGGGGATTTGAACCCCCGACCTCTCCCACCCCAAAGGAGCGCGCTACCCCTGCGCCACGGCCCGATTCAGTTGACAAAAATGCCAGGTATGATACCACAACTTATGTCTTGAGGATTTTGAGGGCCTCTTCGAGGTCTTTTCGAACCGAACGAAGGGAATCGAGGGTCTGGGAAGCGGTCGGTGTATCCTCTAAATCGAGTCTCAGTTGAGCGCCGCCTTTGATCCGGGCTTCGCGCTTGAAAAATTGCTTGGCGCCGGCGATAGTAAAGCGTTTGTCATACAGAAGCTCTTTGATGCGCAGAATAGTGTCGACTTCTTTCTGAGTGAATTTTCGCTGCCCCGACTCGCGACGTGCGGGACGCAAGGCGCTGAATTGCGTTTCCCAATAACGAATCACGTATGGTTTTACTTGAGTGAGCTGCGCGACTTCCCGAATCGAAAAATAAGTTTGAGGCGGAAGGACTAAAGAGCCTGAAACGCTTGAGCCAGGACTGCTTTGGGCGATGGATGAAGAGCTTGCATCAAGCATGGTCTTGATTGTAGCTCGAAGCTAAGGCCTTCTGGAAGAGGTCTTTAGACATTTTAAAGCGCACGGCTCTCCGGGGAGGAATGGGAACCGTTTGACCCGTCTTAGGATTGCGGCCGATCTTGGCCTTACGCATCTTTACGTGAAAACTGCCTACGCCGGCTAAAACCACTTTTTCGCCAGACCGGAGCGTATGCTGGATGGCGTTGAGCATCGCGTCGACGGCGGTCAAAGCTTCTTTACGCGTGCTGACCACGCGCCCTACGACTTCTACCAATTTTGCTTTATTCATTTTCCCCTCTTTTTCGAACCTGCCTATCGGCAGGTAGTCCTTGCCACTCAGTCTGAGTTTGACGCTGCATCAAGTCCCGTAACGACGTTTTTGGATCCTTGCCCTTATAAAGGATGTTGTAGATTTCGCTTGTGAGCGGACAGTCCAATTTTAGCTTTTGCGCCAGAGCATAGGCCGAGGGCGCGGTCTTCATTCCTTCGGCGACCATCGTCATTTCCGAAAGCGCTTGGGCGACGGACTTTCCTTGGCCGATTTTTTCGCCAAGAGACCGGTTTCTGGAATGCTGCGAAAGACAAGTCACCACCAAGTCTCCAATTCCTGTCAGCCCGAAAAATGTGAGAAGGTCACCGCCCATCTTCACCCCGATGCGGGTCATTTCGTTGAGCCCGCGAGTCAGGATGGCGGCGCGGCTGTTATCGCCGAGACCGAGGCCATCCGAAATTCCACAAGCGATGGCAAAAATATTTTTAATCGTCCCTCCCAACTCGACTCCGACCACATCGTTGTGCGCATACACGCGAAAGAAATCCTGCTGAAAAAGTTTTTGAATGCGCACAACCGACTGCGGATCAAGTCCGGCAACTACCGTCGCGGTGGGCAGTTTACGGCAGACTTCCTCGGCATGGCTGGGTCCCGCGAGCGTGAGAATATGTTTATCCGGCCATTTCAGTTCTTCGGCGATGACTTCGCTCATGCGCTTGAGAGTTTTCTCCTCCAAACCCTTAGAAACACTGACGATGAGCGTGCCTGGCTCAAGAGCACCCGTTTTTTTTACGCGGGTCATGGTGGCTCTTACGACGTGGGAAGGTGTGGCGGATACCACAATGGACCGGCCCCGAATTGCGGTGGCCAAATCATTCGTCACGAGAATGGAGTCGGGGACTTCTAGCTCAGGCAGAATCGAAAGCTTTCTCGTAGTCGCTAGCGTGTTCGCCGCTTTCGGATCAAATTCCCAAAGAGCTACATCGTGGCCGTTGCGCGCGACAAGGCCCGCCAGAGTGGCTCCCCAGGACCCTGCG
>JAYWEN010000286.1:0-2599 GCA_043779245.1 Elusimicrobiota bacterium
TCGAGAAAATATTTACGAATAGAAACTACGTAGTATATCTTCCGGAAGCGGATCATCGAAATCGTCAGAAACCCAGAGTCCAGAATCCTTCGCACTGCCCGGCTGTCGAATAGGTTTCGTGTGCCCTTTCGTTTTGAGGAAGAGATATTGGCAGACGTATTCAATAATTTCGAGCCGGTTTTTAGCTTGCTCCGGTGTTGAGCCCCACGCCGTAAGGCCGTGATTGTAAATAAGAAAGGCCGGAACTACTTTTTTCTGAGTTTTTAGATAACCGGTGAGATCTTGAGCCACTTTGGCGACATTCTGCCAGTTAGGGAAGATGGCGATTTCCGATCTGTCTTTCTCTCCGATACCGACGCCCTTCAGCATTTCAAACCATTCGATTTTGAGCGGTCGTACGCGTTTCGGGTTTCCGTACAGCCTTGAAATCAATGTGGAATAAATCGGATGGACGTGAAAGACGGCGCGGGCCTCTGGAATGGCCCGATAAACAGCCTGGTGAATTGCCGTTTCAGCAGACGCTATCCGACCGCGGTTATTCAGGTCTTGGATCGAACCTTCTTTGATCGTGATTAAATCCGAAGTTTTGAGAGTTCCTTTGCTTGCACCCCTCGGTGTGATGGTGATGGAAGCACTCCCAGGCGCCCGAGCCGATAGGTTTCCAGCTGTACCCCACATCCAGCGACGTTCATAAAATAGTTTGCAGCAATCGACAAGCGGTTGCTTCACGCCCGCCCCCACAACCGGAGCGCTTCGGTCAGTTCAGGAAATTCGCGCTGCGAGAGACCGCCGAAATTGCCCCGTTTGATGACCCAATTGATCGCTTGTCGAAACGCTTTGGCTCCAGCGCGTGCACCTATCGGATGACCATGGACGCCGCCACCCGCATTGATGATCACGTCATGTCCGTAATCTTGAAGCAATTTAGGGACGAGACCGGGATGAATCCCAGCCGAAGGGGCGGGAAACGATTTTGGAAATGATCCCATCGACCAGGTCAGCGCGTCTTTGATGGATTGAGTCTGAAGCGCAGGGAGTGCGACGGTCCCGTAGCTGGACGGAAAAAGAACAATGTCCGAGCCCCCGAGTCGCATTAAGGATCCTAAGACCACTGCATAGCTCATCCCCGTATCTGGGGAGCCGCAGAGTGCCCCTGAGAGAGCCGGATGCGCCATGATCGGTATGCCGACACCCCGCAATTCTTCTAAGACGCCATACCCATAACTCAAGACATTCAATAGGAAGCACTGCGCGCCGCTCTTGGCTAAAGCCTTAGCTTTGGGAATGATCTTGGAGACAGGTCCTGTTAGATTGATTGCATACAACGTCGATTGGCCCGATTCTTTTTTGGCCCGCTCACCGGCCGTCAGGCAGGCTTCAAGGCGTTTCTCTGTAGGGCAGATATCCAAATCAGGCAGGATCTCATCGTCTTTCACCAAGTGCATTCCGCCAGAAGCGAGTTCGAAAAACATCGCGCCAAGTTCTGCGGGGGAAAGCCCCACGCAAGGCTTAAAAATGGCCATCGTCAAAGGTTTGAGAGGTTCTCCAACCTTCTCTCGGATTCCAGCAATACCGAAACGCGGTCCTTTTCCTTTTAAATAACTGTCGGGGAACTGAATGGATTCGAGGCGGATCTTTCCATCCAAGCTGAGCTTGCCGAAAATCATCGTGAGAAGTGATGGAATGTCCCCTTCCGTGTTGCCGGGGGGAAATCCGACCGTCAGGTAATATTCGTAGGGTTTTCCGGCGACGTGCGTGCGTTCATCAATCCCCAAAACCTCGCCGCGATGTTTCTGTAATTTCTTTTTGCCGGACATTTCGGTCGGAGTCCACGCGCCCGTGGTCTGACCCAAAGCGATCGCTTTCGCTTTCTTCTCAGGATCGATAAGCTTGTCGGAAAGAACTTTGTAAGTGACTTGAATCAGATCGGGACGAGGCGTGTAAGAGGCCGTCATGAACGAACGATAACAGAGCTCTTTTGCAAAGTCAATCAAACGTGCAATATTCCCTAGATCCGATGAGATGGGGGTTTGTGAGTCTAGGGGACTTGAGGAAGTGGTCTCAACCGGATCGCAGGATTTCCCTGAACATCCAGCCGGAGACACCTTACTTGCTATATCGCCTTGCAGTCTGGCAAAGTTGTTAAGTGATCTATTTGGAAGGAGCTAAGCGGTAGGTGGTTGCTCGCGTTTGACCTTCACATAAAACGATCCCGGCATCGACCAAAGGTTTAATGATTTGCCCAATTCGAGCGCGAGTCAATTTGAAGTCCTTTTCGATCTGCGGGCATCGCACCCGTCCGCGGTCGCGCAAATAGCGCAGAACGTCTTCCTGGCGTGGTGTCAGTAGGATGCGAGCTCTCTCTTTCGACTCGCTTGGCGAGAGTACGTAAAGTTTACGTCAAGGGTTTCGCCTAGTCGATTTCGGTGGTGTAAACCGGGCCTTGATAGCAGAAGGGCAGTCGCTCTTTCAAGAACGACCGCCCTTTACCCTTGAGGATGGATCACAACCGTATCTGCAGGACTTCCCTAAACATCCAGCCGGAGACGCCTAAGTTGAAAGTGTGTCCCACAGCAGAGACTGTATTTCCGTAACCGAC
>JAYWEN010000287.1:0-2046 GCA_043779245.1 Elusimicrobiota bacterium
GCCGGCTAAGCGCACGCGGCAGGTGCCGGCAATGATGTCCATTTGCTCGGCGGCATCGGTATTGAATTTGAAGGTGCCGGGATAAATGATTCCAACGGTTTTGCGCTGGCCCTGGGGCGTGAGAAGCGTATGACTGACGACTTTACCGTCGAAATATATATTGGCTTTGAGCTTTACGGTCGCTTGCTCGATTTGATCTAAGGTTTCTGCCATACACCCTCCTTTTCTGGTTTGAGTATATCAATGAACCGGAGCGTCGCTTTTGCCGAGCTTGCTGTCTTTAAGAAAGAAAATGAGCGCGAGGCTGATGAAGCAAGCGATGGCGAGCAGCCGGAAAACATCCACGTAAGCCAGCATCATGGCCTGCCTGATCAATTGTCTGTAAAAATACCCTTGAGTCATCGGAATCGCACGCTGGGCGGTGACACCGTTCCAAATAAGATTGGCTGACAAACGGTGTATGGCCGACTGAAACGCGGGACTCGTCGCCGTCATGTGGGCGGAGAGGATGCTTTGATTTTGCTGAGCATAACGATCAAGCAAGGTTGCGGCGATGGCGATCCCCACGCCCCCACCTAGGTTTCGCGATAAATTAATTAAACCCGACGCTTGATTCCGTTTTTCCGGTGGAACGAGCGCATAGGCGGAGGTATTGATGGGAATAAATAGAAACGCGAGGCCTGAGGCCTGCAGCAGCCGCGCCATCATCGCCGTGCGGTAATCGATTTGGAGACTGAAGTGACTCATGTGAAGGAGCGAGAACCCTACGATCAAGAGGCCGCCAGCGATCAGCCAACGCGGCTGCACGCGCGAGAGTAGAAATCCGACCAGCGGCATGCAGGCCATTGTCACGAATCCCCCTGGCGATAAAACCAACCCCGCCGTCGTCGCCGAATACCCCATCAAGGTTTGTAGAAAGAGCGGAAGAAGAACGGTACTTCCAAAAAGAAGTACTCCCAGCATGAACATGAGCACGTTGGCGATGGCGAAGTTGCGCTCTCCCAGCATGCGGAAGTCGATCATCGGATCGGGCTGCTGTGTTTCCCAGATGACCGCAAAGGTAATAAATCCCACGGCGGCAATCGCTAGCATGACGATCCATTGAGAATCAAACCAATCCAGTCGCTGGCCTTTATCGAGCATGATCTGCAGCGCTCCGATTCCCAGCGCGACCGTCGAGAGTCCAATGTAATCGATCTTCAGTCCCTTGCGCTCGCGTCGACGAAACGTGGGTGGATCTTCCACCATCTTGGACGTGAGATAAAGGGATATGAGCCCCACAGGAATATTGATAAAGAAAATCCATCGCCAGCTGAAATTGTCTGTGATCCATCCGCCCAAGGTGGGTCCCAAAATGGGAGCAGTTACCACCGCGATCCCGTAGACGGCCATACCCATTCCCAATTTTTCCCGTGGAAATGTGTCGGCCAAGATCGCCTGTTCGCTGGGCTGGAGCCCTCCACCGCCCAGGCCTTGGAGGACACGAAAGAACACGAGCCATCCTAAGGTCGGCGCAAAACCGCTCAAAAGAGAACTGATCGTAAAGAGCAACACCGAAAGCATGTAGTAATTTTTGCGGCCCATGAGGGACGCAAACCAAGCGCTTAATGGAAGAATAATCGCGTTTGCGACAAGATAGGAAGTCAAAACCCAAGTCGATTCATCGACACCGGCCGAGAGATTGCCGGCAATGTGCGGAAGAGAGACGTTTGCGATCGAAGTGTCGAGCACCTCCATAAACGTGGCGAGCGTTACGGTGAGGGCGATCAGCCAGGGATTGTGTTTAGGCCTCCATTCTGTCATTTGACCCGAATGGTGGGCACGACCGACATACCAGGGGCAAGCCGAAAGTTGCGATCAGGGGGAGTGTCGATCACAATTTTCACGGGAATACGCTGGACGACTTTCACATAGTTTCCCGTTGCATTCTCCGGAGGCATGACACTAAAGCGTTCGCCCGTTCCGGCTTGGACGCTGTCGACATGACCTTCAAACGTGTGGCCAGGATAGGTGTCGACTTTGATCGACACTTTTTGGCCGGGACGC
>JAYWEN010000288.1:0-3049 GCA_043779245.1 Elusimicrobiota bacterium
CCAAAATCCCCGAACCCGCCGTAGGCGTAATCGAATAAGAAATCGCGAAGTTTGAGACCCATTCCAACGCGCAGGCCTTTTCCTTCATCGTTCGAACCCATATAGCCCAAGCGCAGTGCAATAATTTCTTTGAACCAATATTCTGACCCAAGCGAGACGTACTTCGAATTATCATTCGGGATCGTGAAGTCGGCCGTTAAATTCATCGGCAATTCTTTGATGTTCATCGCCGCCGCACCCATTTTGATTTTGCGCGGCAGCGGAGCGCGGTCAGAAATAAATTTGAGTCCGGGACCGATGTTGAGTACGGAAAGACCGAGATTGTAAGTACCGCTCAAGGGATGTGAGGCCAACTGATACATCGTTCCGACGTTGGCCGCAAAGGTACCGGCTGAGACGTCCGCCAATTTTTCGCGAAGCACCGCACCCGTGAAGCCGATCGACAAACGATCATGAACGAACGTGGAGGCGCCAAGTCGAGCAATATAGGAGTAAGCCGTTTGATCGCCGATGGAATGTCCGGCGTTGTCATAGCCCGCAATCGCGCCGTAGCCTAAGTACGACATGGATGCGCCGATCGAGTAGTTATCTCCGGGTGCGGCAAAAGCGATGTGTTCGTAGTTGATGCTTTCGATCAAAGAGGAATGCATGAACGCGGCTTCTTTTTGCTGGGCGAAGGAAAGTCCGGCGGGATTCCATTCTAAAGCGGAGGCATCAGTGGCGGCCGCGGTGTAGGCTTCGCCCATTCCGATCGCTCGCGCCCCCACTGGAATTTTCAGTAATTGTCCCGTCGTTGTTCCGGGCGCTGAAGCCGCTACAAATTGGCCTAAAAGGCTCGAGCTAACTATGGAAGAAATCAAAATCAGCGCGTATTTTCGCATGATTGGTGTGGCCCCCATCCTCAGTGAAATCAGAGTATCTTCCATGACAAGATGAGTATGCCTTTTGAATGTTAAGAAGATGTTACATCTATGCTAAATCTACGTTAACTTTTAGAGGGGATTATTAGCGGACAATGATCAGCTTCCCGCGCTTTTCGCCGGAGCTGTTCTTGATTTGGTAGGGGTAGACGCCTGAGGCGACGTTCTCGTCGTCGGAATTCTTGACGTTCCAGAGGATATTGCCACCCGAGTCGGGGTTTGAAAGCTCTTTGACCGTCTCGCCCATGATCGTAAAGACCTTGACGGTCGCATCCGTGGCGACACCGGTGAACGTGATCACCGTGTGTCCAGCCGAGGGCTTGAAGGGCACAGGATAGGCATAAGCGCCAGAAAGATTAGTCGAGATGGTGCCAGCCAAGATGTACACGCCAGACTTAAGCACGTTGGCGGTCACTGACCCGTCGCCATTATTCTTCGCACCCGCCACAGGCACAAGTCCCTGGCCGACGACAAATTGATACATGCCCAAGGTGGACTGATCAATGCCGTTGATCGTCCCGGCCGGTGCCGCATTGCCGTTCTTCGGTACCGAAATCGTGAGAGGAACCAGTCCAGGCGCATCCCCGCGGACCGGCTTGCCGTTTACTTGGTTGTAGAACAGGACCTCTACTTGCTGCTGGATCTTCAAATTACGGTTCGCGTTAAGCGCGCTATCGAGCGAAGCCGTTGGAGTGGTAGCTGGGCCGGGTGGGTCGATGAAAGCGCTTCGAATTCGGAGAATCAAGAATGATCCCACCTGCTTGAAGACATCTTTGGACGCTTTCACTGAGTTCGATTTGCTCGTGTCGTAGGGAGAATACACGGTCGAATCCTGCGACGGATCAAGCGAGGTCACGAACTGCTTGGTAAACGCGTCTGTTGTCGTGAAGCCGAACGTATCCTTCAAGTCTTTGGGGACATTTAAGAGATACACGTGCGCCGGAGTGAGCTTGCCTGTAGGCCGTATGCTGAGCGTCTGTGTAGGATCGTCGTAAACGGAAGTAATGGGTACTAGCGTACCGGTCTCCATATCCTTCAACGTCGCTGCGCTCTCCACACTTACTTTATTCATATTCGTAGAGAAAATCGCATTAAAGGGTCCGGTCAAACCGACACCAAATAAATACTTATCAACGTCGGCTCCCGTAAGAGAGGGGAACTCAACAGTTATGTTGGCACCCGGGGTGCTGGTCAGTTTAAGGTCCGAGTAGACAATATTTTGGGGGAATGGAAGACTCGACGCTTTTTCGACGACGCCCAGCTTGATTTTCAAGGTGTTCAACGTTCCGGCGTTGTTGATCAAGAGCGCCGATGGCGTGGCTTGCCAATCGTCAAAGGTTTTTAAGACGTGCGAGCTCGTTAATCCTCCGCTACCGTTCATATAAAGGACCGTTTCAGGGCCGCCGTTCGTGCTCGAAGTCACTTGAATCACGTAAAGGCTGTCTTTGCTATTTATGTCAGCTTGAAGACCAATTTTCACCGTGACGTTCGTCGCCACACCGCTCTTGGTTGCAAGAGGAGCCAAAGGCTGAGCGGCGCGTGTGAGTCCAATTTTCTGGCTGCCTCCATACGGGAACATCGTGCCAGGAGGAACTCCGGGCGCCGCAGTCGACGGAAGATCCAATAAGAAAAGGGTGTAAGACGTATTGGCCTTGGGCAACGCATCTACCGTAATAGTCACAGGGGTCGTGAACGGTGGCAGCACACTGCACAAACCGCCTCCCGCATTTTGATTGGTCGTGCAGCCTACTGGAGATCCCACCGTGTTCGTAGCTCCGGCGTGAAGCTCGCCCACATTGAGGAAATTGTTCAAGTCCCAGCTCGCTGTAATAGTCGTCGATGTTTGATTGACGATTGTTCCGATGACCGGGGGTGCCCCCGTCGGAGTGGCGCTCGGGCTGACCGGACTATAAACATCAAACGAAGGTCCAAAGGGACTGTCGCTTTTCACGTACGTAATGGCCCAATAAGGGGTTAGGGCATCAAGGCCCGTAATCGCAGGCGGGTTCATCCCAAGCAACACAAAGTCGCTCGGGTGGACGGGATCAGCGGAATTGGAGGTGAAGAAGTCGGCCGGGTTTTTAACCAGCTGGAGCTGATAGCGCGTGTTCTTCGAATTGGTTGTGGGG
>JAYWEN010000289.1:0-8017 GCA_043779245.1 Elusimicrobiota bacterium
CTTACTATATCCTTGGACAGGCTCAAGATCATTTGAAGAATTACGCGAAAGCTTCACGAGCGTTTGAGCAAATCGTGAATCATTACTCGCTCGCACAAATTTGGGATCCAAAGGGCTGGTTCTGGTCGCCGGTGGATGCGATTACCAATGACTACGTGTTACGGGATCGTTCGCACTACGGGTGGGTTGTTCCTCAGGTTTACGCGGAAGGTTCGAAGTTCGGAAAACAGCCGCTTTAAATCTACTCTTCTTCTCTGAGACGGGATCGATAAGCGTCGTCTTGATCAAGCACGGTCACGCGCGGTGTCACTACCACATAAGACATCTTGCGTTGCTTGAGCTGTTCGGCCATTTCAAGCGTATGAAATCCCCCGCTGACTAAAACGGTGTATCCGGGCGTATTTCCCATCTTATCGAGCAGGTTTTTCACCATGGCCGTGCTGCGCAGCTCGGCGGCTTCGTAATAGGTTTCCGCGGATTTGAGGGTGGCTTGGTAGGATGCGGATCCTTTGGGGTTCATGGAACGAGTCTTGTGATATTCTTCATACTCTTTGGGCTGAAGCCTGAGCAGCAGCATTTTGACTAAGAGATTAAGATGCTTACGCAGAGGATCCGCCGCACCAGCGCTCAGCATCGCGCGCGTTGATTTCAGTTCTTCGAGAGCCTGGTAATGTTCTTTGTCCACGTACTTGGCGGCGCGCCAGTTCTTGCGATAGAGATCTGGGTCGTCAACCCCCCACAATCGGACAGGAGAAATGGAAACCGGCCCTATGTGCCGATTGGAGCTGAACCAGGACTTCATGCGATCGAACATAACCATTTGCTGCTGTTCCCACTCCGCCGCGGCTTCCGTCGCGGCGAGCTCGGCACCCGTTAAATAGGCTTTATGAAGGAGCATCGCTTCAAAGGCATGGCGGACAAATCGTGGCAAACTGCGCAATAAGGAAACATCGCCTTCCCCGGAGGCCCCTTCCACACAGACCAACAGGTAAGGCACTTTGTTCATTCGTAGTAGCCGGTATAAAATGGCGGCGATGTTTTTCTGAACGCCCACATTGGCGTGAAGATCTTGGATCATGACAACGACTTGACGGGGATTTTTTTCTGGGCCGGGATAATAATCAGTGATGTCACCAAAACGCTGCGGTACAGCAAAAGGCGGATCAGAAGGTGGCAGCTTAGCGGGTTCGTCAGCTGCGAAGGAGTGAAAGAAGGGAGCCAGACACAAGATGGACAGAACGAAGACATTTGTCCACTTAAATCGAGCTGATTGCGTTGTTTGATTGACCATACTTTTCGCCTTCACCGGGCGTAAGTCTAGCAAAATTAGTAGCCCCGAGTGCCACCGGAGGCGATCGTGATAATGACTTCAGTCACAAAGGAAAGGAAGAATCCAGCGAGAAGCCCGGAAGCCGTCACCGTTTCATCTTTCATCTGACGGCCAAGATGGAGGAGCTCTCCCACGACATAGAGAATGGAGCCCGACGCCATCGAAAGAAAAAACACTTCCAGGGGCTTGAGGGTCCAAATACTTCCGATCATCGATCCGAGGAGCGTGGGACCGCCGCCGATGAGCCCCATCATCGCGAGAAATCCCCACGACGCGGGGTGACCCGACAAGGGTCCGGCAATACCAAATCCTTCGGTCGCATTGTGCAGCGCAAATCCTATCACGAGCAACCATGCGAGCTGCGTGTTTCCCCAGCTGTAAGCCTGACCAATCGCAAGCCCTTCGCTAAAGTTGTGCAAACCAATCCCCATGGCAATCATCGTCGAGACGCGGCGGGCGTTCTGTGCCGGATCGAGTTCTCCGTCCTTTGCGGACTTAATAAAAATGCGCTCAAACCAGACAAGCCCCATAAGTCCAATGAAGAGTCCGGCGGCGAAGAGCCCCGCGTAAAACATCGTATCGCCCCATCGCGGAAAGCCTTCAACAGAAGAAATGGTGAGATCTTCGATACTTTCGATGACCTTTCCGGTAATCTCGACTAGTAGAAAAACTAAGATACCGGTCGACATCGCGGTCAAAAAACCGCGCACGCGTTTGTTGATGTTTTTGAGGAAGGCGAGTGGAAGTCCTAAGAAAATGGTGACGCCGGCTAAGGCTCCTAAACTGATCGCGGTTCCGTTCATTGTTGAAATCCTTTTTCAGTGCGTTTGGATTGGCAGCTTTCGCAGCGGCCAAACATTTCGTGGCGATGCCAAATGGGAGTGAACTGTAGCGCCTTACAGGTTTTTTCCTGAATGCGCTCGACCTCCGGCCATTGTACTTCCCGAATTAATCCGCATTCAATGCACACGAGGTGGTCATGATGCGGTCGTTCAAACTTAATTTCGAATTTAGCTCTGCCCCCTGGCGACGTAACGCGCTCGGCCAGACGGCATTCTTCGAGCATTTTCAGAGTGCGAAAGACGGTCACTTTGCCAATGCCTTTGCTTTTGAGCGCCTGGTACACATCCTGCATCGTGACATGCTGTTCGGCGTGAAGCAGAAAATTGACGATCTCTTTACGCTGATTGGTAAGACGAAGTCCTTGTTCGATCAGGTGCTTTTGAAACACTTCTTGGATGCGCGCCGCATACCCTTCGCGACCGGCGGTCCAGGCTGGAAAAAAAACGAGTTCTTTGGTTGGAATAGGCATTCGCTTATTGAAATTCTCTTTCAATAGTACTAAAAGGGCTGGGTTGGATTCAACTTCACTGAAAGGATGAGGGAGTTAGGTGACCTTGTTTTCTTTATGAACAATCTCCAGCAGCTGGGCGATATCCTCTATTTCGTAGTCGGCACCCGGGTCCTTCGTCGCCATGGTGTCACCATAACGCGCAAAAACGGTCACGAGGCCCACTTTTTTAGCGCCGACCATGTCACGCTCGGCCCAATCCCCAATCATGATGGCTTCTTCGGGTTTCACATTAAGTTTTTCGAGCGCCAACAGAAACGGTTTGGCATGTGGCTTCTTAAATCCGGTATCGTCTGTCGTCACAACCGCGTCAAAGTAATGCTGCAGACCAAGGCCGCAGATGCGTAGCCACACCGGAAGGCGAGGCGCATCGGACACGACCGCCATCTTCAAGCCTAAACGTGCGAGACCCGTGAGCGCCAATTGCACGTGAGGATAAAGAGCGAGCGTTCCTTCCTTGGCACGACGGTAACCAATAATACCGGAGGCCAAAATTTTATAGTCGACCTTCCCGAATTCTTTCATCAAAACTTTATCGAATATCTGTTGATCTTCGATGCCTTCGGCGGTGTAGATCTTATAGATGCGTTCGAGCATCTCTTCTTTCTTGAGCAAAAGCCCGGCGTCGATCATCGAATCGACGGCGGACTCCACGGCGGCTTTCTTCATCCGCATGAAGTCCATGAGCGTGTTATCAAAATCAAAAACGACGGCTTTAATCATGAAAGGTATTTTCCTATTAATGGCTTCAATTTCGATTTGATAGCAAACGGAATGCGTTTGCGGTCGGTCAGAATGGCGTATTGGAGAGCGGTGGCGCATTCGCATTTCCGATCGCGCGCCACTTTCGTGATGACGGCCTTGAGAAGCTGTTTCACGTTCGCCGTGTTAGCGTTTAAGTTGCCGATCACCATCTCAACCGTCACGGGTTCTTCTTTCCACACGTCGTAATCCGTCACAAGAGACACCGACGCGTAGCAGATCTCGGCTTCCCGCGCGAGTTTGAATTCCGGAGCGTTCGTCATGCCGATTACCGAAAATCCGAGCGAGCGATAGACGTGCGACTCGGCTTTGGTCGAGAATTGCGGACCTTCAATGCACACGTAAGTGCCGCCCTTGTGCGTTCGAAATTTCAGCTGAGTCGCTTCGGCGTGGAGAGTCGACGCCAGCGCGGGACAGTAGGGATTGGATACGCCGACGTGGGCTACGATGCCGCCTTCAAAGAATGTGGACTTCCGGCCTTTGGTGTGGTCGTAAATTTGGTCAGGAAAGACCATATCGCGCGGACGAAGTTCTTCTTTCAAACTTCCACACGCAGACACGGAAATAATCTGTTCAACCCCAAGAGTCTTGAGCGCAAAGATGTTCGCACGGTGATTCACTTCGCTCGGGTTGATGCGGTGCCCTCGTCCATGACGAGGCAGAAACGCCACCTTGACTCCTTCGAGCGTCCCCACAATCACCGCGTCTGACGGAGAACCGAAGGGCGTACGCATTTTGATTTCTTTCACCCCCCGAAGCTCCTCCATCGCATAGAGTCCACTCCCGCCTATTACAGCCACAGTCGCTTTATCGTTCATGAATCACCCACTTATAAGGAAAGTCATCTTTCGGCGTGGCCACAGGAGAAGCGATCACCGTGCGTTTCCCATCACCGGACTCCGGACTCGCGCAGTCCATTTCCCCAGGCCATTGAAGGGTTCCACTTTTGAGCATCACTTTTGTCGTCGTACGTTTATTGCGGAAATCGATGGCGTCGATGCCGTGCAATTGGAAAGCCGGCATTTCAAATCCTTGCCCGAATGGTTCTAAGCGTTGCAGATCCTGCCACCACGTGGTGTTCGCTTCATGGAACGAAAGTTCAGCCTCCGCGGTGACTTTTTTAACTCGCGCGCCAGGCAGGCGGGTTTCCGCGTGGGCCGTGGCGGATTTGAGGAGACCTTCGCGCAGCGCTGGGAAATCTCGCTTTCTCACGGTAAGTCCCACCGCGGCTTGATGGCCGCCGAATTTGAGCAAAAGGTCTTGATGCTTTTCCACCCACAAAAATAAGTCGACGTCCGGCGTGCCGCGCCCAGAGCCAACCAAATCTTCCCCCTGCTCCACGAAAAGAAAAGCGGCCCGACCATACTTAGTCACTAAGGCGGTCGCGGCCAACCCCGTCACCGAAGGTTCTAAATCTCGGGCCGTAGCAATCAAGATCGCATCGGAGTCGATGACACATTGTTCAAGCACGCTTTTCTCAAAATGTTCAACGCTGACACCTTGGGCTTTGCGCCGTTCCGTGTTCAAACCGAGCAATGCATCGATGCAACTCCGTGCCGTCCAGGAATCTTCTGTGATCAAGAGGTTGGAGGTCCAATGCGGTTGGCCTAAACGCCCGGCCGCGTTGAGCAGAGGAATAATTTGCCAGGTGGCTTGGCGAACTGTGACTGTGTCACCCGTCAGCCGGAAAAACCGTAGAAGGGACGCCAGTCCTTCCTTCCGTGTTTTTGCAAGTCGCCTGAGCCCGTGCCAGACGAGCGTACGATTTCGGCCGGTAAGCGGCATGCGATCGGCCAAGATTCCGAGCGCCACTAGATCCAGGTGGTCGAACAGGAAATATTCCAGACGGGCCGGATCAGAATTTCCAATAAACGACCGCCAAAGCGCTTCCGCGAGTTTAAACGCCATGACAGTTCCACAGGGCGTTTCGGTATGATCGCCATCGGCCATGCCTGGATGTATCCAGGCGAAGGCGTCGGGAAGATTGGCTTGAACGCGGTGATGGTCAGCAATGATGACATCCATGCCTTGTGCAACGAGCCAAGCGATCTGCTCATCTTCACCGGTTCCACAATCCACCAAGATGATAATCTTGGCGCCTGTTTTCACGAGAGACTCAAGCACGGCGCGTTCGAGCCCCCGCCCTTCGAGAGGGCTTCCCCACTTCACATCGCCGCCGAGGGTTCGAAGCGAGCGGACTAAAATGGCGAGGCCTGCAAGTCCGTCGACATCGCGGTCGGCGTAGATGGCTATCGGCTCTTCGGCGCGGATGGCGGCGCGCAGCCGCGCCACCGCTTTTTCCATCTGAGGGACAGTGAAAGAGGGCAAATCCAAGGACGGGTTTAAAAATTGATCGATGTGCTCTGCCGTCTTGTAGCCTCGAGAGTTGAGCACTTGCAGGAGAGACGGATGGAGCGCGCTCACGGTTTTGCCTCCGGTTCCTGACGCGCGCGTGGGAGCAAAAAGCGGAAATCAGCCCCTTTGCCGGATTCCGATTCCACCCATACCTTGCCGCGATGGCTTTGCACGATGGATTTTACGATCGCAAGACCAAGGCCTGTTCCTTTGGACGGATACCCGCTCCCGACTTTGATCTGGTAGAACTTGTCGAAAATTTTATCGTGTTCCTCTTTCGTGATGCCGCTTCCCGTATCTTTTACAGAGACCATCACAAAATCACCTTTATCAACTGCCGTGATCTTGACCCCCCCCTTCGCCGTGAACTTAAGCGCATTGGATACGAGATTATCCAACACTTGCCCGATGCGATCGGGATCAGCCAACACGAGCGGCAAACCCTCCAGAACATCAACGGTCAGCGTCAAACTCTGGGCTTTCAGTTGCGGCGCAAAACTGGCGAGCAGGCGTTGACAAACCTCTCGCAACGCGATCGGGCGCAACTGCATTTTAATTTGCCCCGCCTCAATGCGCGAGATATCCAGCAAGTCAGACACAAGGAGTGTCAGCCGATCAATGGCGCGATCGGAGGTCTCGAGAAAGCGCTGCTGTTGTGCATTAAGCGGACCCGTTTCCTCATTCAAAACAATGGAGACAAATCCTTTGATCGTGGTGAGGGGCGTGCGAAGTTCGTGGCTGACCATGCTGATAAATTCGTTCTTCAAACTGTTGATATGCTCGAGCTTTTCGTTGGCGGATTTAAGTCGATCGTATAGCCTTGAGCGTTCAATCACGATCGCGACCTGTTTGGCGACGAGGCCAGCGAGGCGACGCTTTTCGAGCGTCAATTTATTCGGCGCTCGCGTGCCAAGGGCCATCACGCCCAGGACACCTTGTTCGACGCCGAGGGGCAAATACAGCACCTGATCGAGCGCGAATGTCTTTATAAATTCATCCTTGCTCCAGCTTTCCGAAGAACTCCCTTTTTCATATTGCGCGGGCTGGTTGTCCTGATACGTTTGGGCGAGCGGAAGTTTTTCCGAAACCCCCACCACAAACGCATTGGGATCAAACGTATACGAAGGATCCCAATCGCCTCCTTTCATGGTAAGCGTTTCGCTTTCGACGTGGTACAAGAAAAACAAGCAGACGTCGATGGACAACACCTTTCGCGCCACGCGCCCGAGAGCACTCACCGTGTCGGTTAATACGGGGGGATTAGGAAGCTGGGCACTGAGTTCCTGCAAAACACTCAAATCATTGACGCGCTGATGCAGTTCTTGGTCGAGACCAATACGGTGCAGCACGTCCGTAACTCGACCCGTGAGAAGCGCGAGCAAGCGAACGTCATCCTGATTGAAGATGCCGTTCACTTTGTTCGTCACGCAAAAAATTCCGCGAATCACGTCGGCTTGCAGCAGCGGGATCACGAGCATGGAGCGAATGCCGATGTTTTGCCAAGACGCGGGAAGGTTCTCGGTCGAATGGACAAAATTTAATATCTGAGGGACTTGCTTATTCACGACCTCGCCCAGCCAGTGGCTTTCGCCTACTTTGCACGTCAGTTTTTGCGCGTCGGCCGGTGACAAATCAAATGCGGGAAAGACCGGTTCGAGCGTATCGGGCGCTCCTTGAAACAAAAAGAAGGCGGCGCTTTGCGCTTCGATCAGCTCTTTGATGCCGGAGATCATGACGCGCACGATTTCATCGACCCGCGTGGAGGCAGCCGTCGCAAGCGCGAGCTCGTAAACCGTTTTTAGTTCGCGCACTTTTTGAACCAAGCGAGTGTTGGTTCTGGATAATTCCTGAACGGTAGAAGCCATCTGTGATTCTAAGAATCGATGGGAGTTTTGGAGATCGGCAAAACGTTTTCCGTTATGCAGTGCGAGGGCCAAATGATCGGTCAATTCGGTGAGACCCGCAATCGAATTCTCCGAAAAGCTGGCGGCGGTTTGAGAGCCGTACAAGGCAGTCCCGATCACACGGCCCTCTGCTTTCAAAGGAATGAGCAGAACCGACAAGAGTCTTTGACGCTGAAAGAGCGTCTGAAGGAGTGCATCGTTCGCTTCGGCCTTGGAGGATTGGACCTGCCTCGGAAGACCCGACACAAAGGCAACACCGATCGCGCCTTCTCCTTTAGGAACGCGTACCGTTTTGGCGAATGTGTCGGAAACGCC
>JAYWEN010000290.1:0-3062 GCA_043779245.1 Elusimicrobiota bacterium
TTTTTTCGAAAGTTCTTTGGCAATGATAAACCGAGCTTTCGGATGAGCATTGAGACCGGTTCCGACCGCCGTCCCCCCGATCCCAAGCACTTTAAGATCTTCCAGCACACGTTTGTAGCGAACAATGTGGCTTTCGACAATCGACGCATAAGCGCCAAACTCTTGACCCAATCGAACCGGGATCGCATCCTGTAGATGCGTGCGTCCTGCTTTGATGATTCCATCAAATTCTTTGGCTTTCCGAGCGAATGAACGCTGTAAAAGTTCCAATGTTTCGAGGAAATGCGCGCTGTTCAAAAGAACCGCCAAGCGCATGGTTGTGGGGATCACGTCATTGGTGGATTGTCCGAAATTCACATCGTCGTTAGGACTCACGACTTGATAGTCGCCGCGTTTGCCGCCCAAAATCTCGATGGCCCGGTTGGCCAAAATCTCGTTGATGTTCATGTGGTACGACGTTCCAGCCCCCGCTTGAAAGACGTCTACGACTACGTGGTCGTGGAAGCGGCCCCCGAGCATTTCATCACAGGCTTTAATAATAGCGCGGGCCTTTTTCGAATCGATTTGTTTAAGCGAAAGATTGGCGAAAGCAGCCGCTTTTTTAATGTGTACCGTGGCCAGGATAAGTTCGCGATGAGTCCGCCAGCCGCTGATGGGGAAATTAAGGACCGCCCGTTGAGTTTGTACGCCGTAATAGGCTCTAGCGGGGATTTTCAGTTCGCCCATACTGTCTTTTTCAATGCGTGTAGACATGCACTCAGAATCATAAAAGTTATAATCGCGCCATGTCTAATACAACCTCTTCTAAAACACGTACGGAATCGGACAGCATGGGGAAAATCGAGGTTCCCTTCGATCGCTATTGGGGCGCCCAAACTCAACGCTCACTCATCCATTTTGATATCGGCCATGACACGATGCCACACGAGCTCATTAAAGCCTTTGGAATTCTCAAGAAAGCTTGCGCGCTCGTCAATAAAGACCTTGGCAAGTTAAAGCCTGATTTGTCTGATCTTATCGTTAAAGCCGCGGACGAAGTCATCGCAGGGGCCCTCTTCGACCATTTTCCACTACGCATCTGGCAGACTGGTTCTGGCACGCAAACGAACATGAATGCCAATGAAGTGATCTCCAACCGCGCGATTGAACTCGCCAAGGGCACAATGGGTTCCAAAAATCCAATTCATCCCAATGATCACGTCAACATGTCGCAATCATCCAACGATACGTTCCCGGCCGCGATGTATATTGCGGCCGCTACCGAGGTGCAGAACTCGCTCATTCCTGCGGTCAAGCATTTGCACGAGGCGCTGGTCAAAAAGCAAAAGGAATTTGAGACGGTCGTCAAAATTGGCCGCACGCATTTGATGGACGCCGTGCCCCTCACAGTGGGCCAAGAATTTTCCGGTTGGGCCTCGCTCTTAGCACGTGATATCGAGCGGCTCAAGCAGGTTCTTTCTGGACTCTTTGAGCTGGCCATCGGCGGCACGGCAGTTGGGACGGGGCTGAACGCCCATCCTGAGTTTGCCGAGCGGGCCGCGAAGAAAATCGCCGAGCTCACGACCCTTCCTTTCAAATCCCATCCCAACAAATTTGCCGCCTTATCGGCACATGACGAAGTTGTGTTTGCGAGTGGCGCCTTGAAGACGCTTGCGGCTTCTTTAATGAAAATCGCCAACGATATTCGCTGGCTTGCCTCTGGGCCACGCTGTGGGTTGGGAGAAATGTCTTTGCCTGAGAATGAGCCCGGCTCCTCCATCATGCCGGGCAAAGTCAACCCGACCCAAAACGAAGCGGTCACCATGGTCGCCGTGCAAGTGATGGGCAATGATGCGGCGATTGGCTTTGCAGGCTCCCAAGGAAACTTTGAGCTCAACGTTTTCAAGCCGGTAATGATTCACAACTTCCTTCACTCCGTCAGACTTCTAAAAGACGCCTGCCGCATGTTTGTCGAGCATTGCGTGAACGGTATTACGCTCAACCGCGAAACGATTGATGGGTACGTTTCCAATTCCCTTATGCTCGTCACAGCCATCAGCCCGAAAATCGGATACGACAAAGCCGCCCAAGTGGCGCATACCGCGCACCATGACCGAATCAGCCTCAAGGAAGCGTGCGTGAAGTTAGGGGTTCTTTCGGCGAATGACTTCGATGCGCTCGTGAAGCCTGCGGAGATGACTCGTCCCTCGTGAAAAAGAAGCTCAAACGGTTCGCTTGGGCGGTCCTTTTACTGCCTGTGTGCTACGGGGTAACCGCAGCCCTATGGAAAATCCTTCATTTATTTAAGAATGTTCCGGAAGGTTCTTTTTATTTTTTTGCCGGGATGCTGAGCTACTTTGCTTTCCAATGGGTATTTTTTATGCCCATTCGGACGTACGTCTTTGGACACGAACTCACGCACGCCATCGCGACATGGATATCCGGCGGAAAAGTGAAGCATTTTCACGTCAGTAAAAAAGGCGGCCACGTCAAAGTCTCAAAAACAAACGCGTTTATTGCACTGGCTCCGTATATTATTCCTTTATATGCCTTTCTTCTCTTGCTCGCGGTGTTCACCGTAAACCATTTTTATCCGCTCAAACCTTATTGGCAGTGGGTGCTTTGGTTTCTGGGGGGGACGTTCGGATTCCATACGGCGCTTACCGCCTACGCTCTAAAGATGGATCAGCCCGACCTTAAAACGTCCGGAAAATTTCTGTCGGCGGTCATCATTTACTTAGGAAATTCTCTTTCAATCGTTTTTTTGTTAGGAGTTCTTTTTCCACAGACGGTTTCTTGGAAGCATTTCGCTCGGGTTACGGGTGAAGAAGCCATCGAAGCGGTGAAGCAAGTGGGTCTCGGAACCGAAGTCGTTTGGAATGGAGCGCGACATGTCGCTGATGCCCGAAATTAAACGTAAGTTGTTCCATCATCTGTCACTCGTCTATTTAATACTCTACGCCGTGCTCCCGCGAATGGTGATGATCGTTCTGATGGGTCTTGCCGTCGTGCTCGTAGGAGGATTTGAATTTCTGCGTTTGCGACGCCCGGAGCTCAATGCCTGGATCATCGGAAAGTTTGGC
>JAYWEN010000291.1:0-4327 GCA_043779245.1 Elusimicrobiota bacterium
TGAACCGCTGTTTCGTTCGCCGCATTGAGCACCGTTGGAAAAAAACCGCCTTTGCGAGACGCCTCGCGCGCCAAGGTCAGGCAAGGAAATCGATGAAAGTCAGGTTCATAGAATTCAAGAGTCTTGGCTTTCGCCAAATCTAAAGAGGGAAGCCGTCCTGGAAATCGAGCGGGATAGGTGAGCACATACTGGATCGGTAGGCACATGTCCGGCCAGGAGAGTTGCGCGATCATAGCACCATCGACATAATCCACCAATGAGTGCACGATGGATTGGGGATGGATTAGAATATCCACTTGTTCGATCGGCAGCCGGAACAGAATGGCCGCTTCAAGGGTCTCGATCCCTTTGTTCATCAACGTCGCGCTGTCGATCGTGATTTTTTTCCCCATCTTCCACGTCGGATGATCGAGAGCCTCAGCCACTGAGACTTTGGAGAGATCGCCTTTGTACCGGTAAAAGGGTCCGCCGGACGCCGTCAAAATGAGTCGCTTCACTTCGCGAGATGAGGAGCCTTGCAAACATTGAAAGACGGCCGAATGTTCGCTGTCGACGGGAAGAATTGTAGCCTTCCAGCGTTTGGCTTCGGCCATCACGAGTTCGCCCGCCATGATGAGCGCTTCTTTGTTGGCGAGTGCGACCATTTTTCCGGCACGTATGGCCGTGAGGAGCGGCCTGAGTCCAATCGCACCCACGACGGCAGATAGAACAAAATTAGCCGAGGGCCATCGCGCAAGCTCGATTAAACCCTCAATGCCACTCAGCACAACGAGCGACTTGCCGCGCACTTTAATTCCCATTGCCCTAATTTTAGCGGCATCGGATTCTTCCCACACCGAAACGACTTCAGGCTGGTACTGTTTCACCTGCTCTAAGAGTCTCATAATATTTCCGTAGGCGCTTAGTCCTACGACTTTGCAGCTTGCACCAAGAGTTTCAGTGACGCCGAGCGTGTTGACGCCGATCGAACCCGTCGATCCCAAAATCACTATGCGCCGTTCGGGAGCAAACGATTGAACTTTCGACTTCGATCGGCTCTGTGGCCGCTCGGACATTTTGGTAGTCATAAAGGGTTAATGCTTAAGAAAGGCCCAGTAGTAATAATAGATGGGAGCCGCGAGAAAGAAGGAATCAAATCGGTCTAAAATTCCGCCATGTCCAGGAAGAATTTGAGATGAATCTTTGACGCCCGCACCGCGTTTTAAAACGGATTCACCCAGATCTGAGGCGAACCCCACAATTCCAATTAAGAGTCCAAGTCCGATCGCTTCAGTCAGAGCCAATTGCTTTTTAAGCAAACACACTTGAAACAGGGCACCCACACCTGCCGCGCCTATGAGTCCCGCGAGGGTTCCTTCCCAAGATTTTTTTGGACTGATGGATTCGGCAATTTTGTGACGACCCCATTTGGAGCCGACCGCATAGGCCAAAATATCTCCGACCCAGATCATCACGAACAAAAGAAACGTGATTTCGCGCCCCCCCGGTCGAAGATCGCGGATCAAGAGGAGGTGAGACAAAGACAATGCCACATAAAAAATACCCATGACGGTCACGCTCCACTCGGAGAGTGACGTATCGGCAGGACCGCGCATCAAGCTACGAAAAACGACCGCGATCAAAATCAGACAGAGAACCGCTGAGGTGGTTTGGTTATCGGTCATCGATCCGAATGAGACGCCATTCAAAAAGACCGATAGGACGAGAAGCCCGCTCGACACGACACCTACGCCTGTGAAGCAGGGATAACCGGTTTCTTTCGCGAGCATATAAAATTCACGTACGGCCAAGAGAACGATGCCGACAACGAGAAACAAGAAAGGTAGCCCACCAAAGTAAATCGCGGCCAAGAGTAGCGCACCCCCCACAACCGCCGTTAAGATTCGAGGCATCAGCATGATTACAATCCTCCGAAGCGTCGTTCGCGCTGCTGGTACTCGGCGATGGCCTCGTAAAGGTGTGGTTTGCGGAAGTCCGGCCAGAGTGTCTTGGTGACGTAGAGCTCCGTGTACGCGGATTCCCAAAGCAAAAAATTCGACAGGCGCATCTCTCCCGATGTGCGAATCAAGAGATCTGGCTCCGGGCAATCGGGTTCATATAAATATTTTTCCAGCGTCTTCTCATCGACAGTCGTTTTGCCGTCTCGGATCGCGCGATTGCAGGCGTCCACAATTTCCTGCCGACCGCCGTAGTTCAGGGCTAAAACAAGCGTAAGCCCTTTGTTATGACTTGTCGCGGTGATAGCCTCCGAAAGCTTTTTCTGAGCACCTGCAGGAAGCGCTTCGAGGCGTCCAATGGCCCGTAGTCGAACGTGATTGCGTTGAAGCTCTGGAAGCTCGCGGATAATATATTCCTGTAGGAGACGCATTAGAGCCTGAACCTCTGTAGTGGGTCGCGCCCAGTTTTCTGCGGAAAATGCGTACAGGGTTAGGAATTTCACACCCAATGTTCCGGAGGTTTTAACGACTTCGCGTACGGACAAGATGCCTGAACGATGTCCGAAAATACGCGGCAAGCGTCGGCCCTTGGCCCAGCGTCCGTTGCCATCCATAATGACCGCAATATGAGCGGGAATTTTGGCTGGATCAAGCGCGGGGAGCATAACGGTGTCCGATTGACGGGCAAGCAGGGTCGGCATACGAGAGTGTATCAAGTCGCGGAGTTAGACTTCCATGATGTCGCGCTCTTTGTTCGCGAGCATCTCATCCACCTTTTTGACAAATGAATCAGTCATCTTTTGGATCTCATTTTCAGCGCTTTTGAGATCGTCTTCGGTTATTTCCTTGGCTTTTTCGGACTTCTTAATCTTCTCTACGGCATCGCGGCGTTCATTGCGAAGCGCGACGCGGTACTCTTCAGACATTTTGCGCACAACGCGGATCAAATCTTTTCGACGCTCTTCGGTTAGCTTTGGGATCTGGAGACGAATCAGCGTGCCATCGTTGGACGGGTTTAGTCCCAGATCGGATTTCTGAATGGCCCGCTCGATTGGCTGGATGGCGGCTTTGTCCCAAGCCCGGACTTCAATGGTTCTCGCCTCGGGGGTCGATATATTGGCCAGCTGGTTTATAGGAGTCATTGTTCCGTAATAGTCGACTCGAAGGTTTTCAAGTAAGGCTGAGCTGGCACGACCGGTGCGCAACGTGGAAAAATCAGCGCGCATCTTATCCATCGTCTTCTGCATTTGACCTTCGAAGTGTTTTGCGATATCTCGTACAGACATAATTAGTCCTTATTGGCTCTTGATGAGCGTGCCGACGGCATCGCCGCGGACCGCACGCTTAATATTGCCAGCTTTATAGAGATTAAATACGCGAATGGGCAATTGATTTTCCATGCAGAGTGAGAAGGCTGTGGTATCCATCACGCGTAGGCGTTTGCGGATGGCTTCCATCGCGGTGAGCTCCGTCAAGCGCTTGGCTTTGGGATTGGTGCGGGGATCATCCGAATAAACGCCATCGACTTGAGTCCCTTTGAGCAGAACATCCGCACTGATTTCCACCGCCCGCAAGGCTGCTGTGGTATCCGTCGAGAAATAGGGGTTACCCGTGCCACCCGCAAAAATGACCACGCGGCCCTTTTCCAAATGGCGAATCGCACGGCGACGGATGTAGGCTTCCGCTAATTTGGAAATTTCGATGGCACTTTGAACTCGGGTGGGCACGCCCATTTTTTCGAGCGCATCCTGCAAGGCCAGCGCATTAATAACAGTCGCGAGCATGCCCATGTAATCGGCTGTAACGCGGTCGATGCCCTTGGCCCGGTCCGAGGTCCCACGCCAGATGTTCCCGCCACCGACGACAATGCACATTTGAGTATGAGAGGAGACCGCAGCAGAAATTTCTTTGGCAATATTCTGGAGGGCATCGACGTCGATGCCGTATCGTTCTTTACCGCGAAGTGCTTCGCCTGAAATTTTTAGGAGAACGCGTTTGGGCTTACGCGAGGAAGGCACTCAGTCTTTTCCTACTTCGTAGCGGGCAAAACGGCGGAGAACAATCTTCTCTCCGGTTTTGGCAGAGGCTTCGGTCAGAAGATCTTTAATTTTTACTTTCCCCGACGACTCACGGACATAGGGCTGTTCGAGCAGGCAGAATTCGGAGAGATATTTATCAAGCCTGCCTTCAGCAATCTTGGCAGCTACGTTAGCCGGCTTATTTTCCTTAATTGCTTCTTGCTCAAATTCTTTCTTCTTCTCGGCCACCGCTTCAGCCGGAACTTGCTCGCGCATGACCCAACGCGGCTTCATAGCTGCAATCTGCATACCGAGCTCTTTTACTAAATTTTGAAAGTCATCAGTGCGAGCCACAAAATCGGTTTCGCAGTT
>JAYWEN010000292.1:0-4945 GCA_043779245.1 Elusimicrobiota bacterium
CAACGTAACGCTCAGGGAAGGGGTAGAAACCTCGATTCGGCAGACCTTTCCCGATATTGGCGAGATTCTAGACGTCACCGATCACTCTAGCGGCGAAAACCCTTACTACTCAACACGCTATCCGGAAAGATAGAAACGCTAATTCGTATCTACATTTAGATTCGAATAAATACATGACAATTAAAGTCATGTATATGTTATACTAGAACCAAGGCAATTATGGCGAACGAAGCAATCAAAGATATCGCGCAGCAAGAATACAAGTGGGGATTCACTTCCGACATCGAATCCGACGTTATTCCGGCGGGTTTGAATGAAGATGTGATCCGAATGATCTCTGCCAAAAAACAGGAGCCGGAATGGCTTTTGGAGATGCGCTTGAAGGCATATCACGATTGGCTTCCGATGAAAGAACCGCATTGGGCCAATATTAATTATCCGCCTATCGACTATAAAGCCATCCGCTATTATGCCGCTCCCAAAAAGAAAGTCACGATCAAGAGCATGGATGAAGTCGATCCTGAGATTCGCGCCACCTTCGACAAACTGGGCATTTCACTTTTAGAGCAAGAAAGACTTTCCGGCATCGCAGTTGACGCGGTGCTCGACAGCGTATCCGTCGCCACCACGTTCAAAGATAAGTTGGCCGAGCTCGGCATTATTTTCTGTTCGTTCTCCGAAGCCGTGCGTGAGCATCCCGATCTGATCAAGAAGCATCTCGGCTCCGTCGTTCCAGCCAAAGATAATTTCTTCGCGGCATTGAACGCCGCCGTCTTCACCGATGGATCCTTCTGCTACATCCCCAAGGGCGTCCGTTGCCCGATGGAACTCTCCACATATTTCCGTATCAACGCTGCCGACACCGGTCAGTTTGAGCGCACCTTGATCGTCGCCGAAGAAGGCTCGTATGTCAGCTATCTCGAAGGCTGCACGGCTCCAGTGCGCGATGAAAATCAATTGCACGCCGCGGTCGTTGAGCTCATCGCGATGGACAATGCGCAGATCAAATATTCCACGATTCAGAACTGGTACCCGGGCGACAAAAACGGCAAGGGCGGTATCTACAATTTCGTGACGAAGCGCGGATTGTGCAAAGGCGTGAACTCGAAGATTTCATGGACACAAGTTGAAACCGGATCGTCCATCACCTGGAAATACCCCAGCTGTATCTTGAAGGGGGACAACTCTGTGGGCGAATTTTATTCCGTCGCGCTCGCCAACAACTACCAACAAGCCGACACCGGTACGAAGATGATTCACGTCGGAAAGAATACGAAGAGCACGATCGTCTCTAAAGGTATCTCCGCCGGCCACGGTCAGAACACGTATCGCGGTATGGTGAAAATCATGCAAGGCGCGACCGGAGCCCGGAACTATTCGCAATGCGATTCACTCCTCATGAGCGAGACCTGCGGCGCGCACACGTTCCCCACGATCGATGTCAATGAAAGCACGGCGCAGATGGAACATGAAGCGAGCACGTCGAAAATCAGCGAAGACCAACTTTTCTACTGCAAGAGCCGGGGACTTTCCGGCGAAGATGCCGTGAACATGATCGTGAACGGTTTCTGCAAACAAGTGTTTAAGGAGCTGCCGATGGAATTCGCCGTCGAAGCTCAGAAGCTCCTCTCAGTCAGTCTCGAAGGCGCTGTCGGTTAAACCCTCACCCCAGCCCTCACCCTCAACAGGGAGAGGGGGAACAGCTGTTCCTTCTCCCTGCTAAGGGAGAAGGCGGCCAAAGGCCCGGATGAGGGTTCCACATTTAAAGGAGTCGTTATGTTAGACATAAAAAATCTACAAGCCAATATTGGCGACAAACAAATTTTGAAGGGCATCACCCTGAAAGTGAATAAAGGGGAAGTGCATGCGATCATGGGTCCGAACGGATCCGGAAAAAGCACGCTCGCCAATGTGCTGGCGGGTCGTGAAGGCTACACTGTCACGGGCGGCGAAGCCTTGCTTGATGGAAAGAATCTGCTCGAAATGCCTGCCGAACAACGTGCGGGCGAAGGCGTTTTCTTGGCGTTCCAATATCCCGTCGAAATCCCAGGCATCACCAATAACTATTTCATGAAGACGGCGCTCAACTCGATCCGAAAATATCGCGGTCAGCCAGAACTCGACGCGATCGATTTCTTGAAGATGGTTAAAGAGAAAGCAAAACTCGTGGAGATGCCGGAGCCAATGCTCTCCCGATTTGTGAACGACGGATTTTCCGGCGGCGAAAAGAAGCGCAATGAAGTTCTTCAGATGGGCGTGCTTGAGCCGAAGCTCTGCATCTTGGATGAAACCGATTCGGGCCTCGACATCGACGCGCTTCAGATCGTGGCCAAGGGCATCAACGTGCTCCGCAGTCCGGACCGCGGATTTATCGTCGTCACGCATTATCAACGGCTTTTGAATTATGTTCAGCCCGATTACGTTCACGTGCTCTCCGGTGGTCGCATCGTGAAATCCGGCGGTAAGGAATTGGCTTTGGAATTGGAGAAAAAGGGTTATGGTTGGCTTGAAAATAAAGAACCTGTCAGTACTTCCCGATAACGCTCCCCTTAAGTTCGAGGAGACGTCTGAAGGCATCCGGATCGACGTTCCGGCGGGCTGCGAGGCCGCGCTATTGGATCAGTCGGAATCGCGGATTTCGATTAACGTCGCGGAGAATGCCAGACTTTCGTATTACAAGTTGGTCCGCGAAACAGCCGGACCGACCCACACTTCCTTTTTAGAAGCGCATGTCGGACGCTCGGCGTCTTTCACCTCCAATGCGTTTCTTTTCGGCGGCGCCAAAGTGAGCAGCACGATTCATGTGCGCCTCAGCGGCGAAGGTGCCGAAACCACGCTGAACGGTCTCTACATCGGCTCAGGCGATCAAGTGCTGGAGAGCCACACTGTAATTGAACACATCAAACCTCATGGCACGAGCCGCGAATTCTATAAAGGTATTCTGGATGATCGATCGCGCGGCGTGTTTGACGGATTGATCATTGTTCAGAAAGAAGCGCAAAAAACAGATTCGACGCAAACCAATCGCAACCTGCTCCTTTCGAAGGAAGCGCGCGCCAATTCCAATCCCGAACTGAAAATTTTCGCCAATGACGTGAAGTGTAAGCATGGGTCGACGGTCGGGCAGATTAATTCCGACCATATTTTCTATCTGCGCTCGCGCGGCGTGTCCGAAGCTGACGCGCGTCGTTTACTAATCTACGCGTTTGCGAGCGAGATGATCGAACCCGTTAAAGTGCCTGAACTGCGCGAAACCTTATTCCAATGTCTGAACTCAGCGACCTCTATCAGGAAGTAATCCTCGACCACAGCCGGCACCCGCATAACTATCATGCGATGTCCGACTCCACGCGCAAAGCCGAAGGCTACAACCCTCTCTGCGGCGATCAAGTCACGGTCTATGTCAAAATGAACGGCGATCAAATCCAAGACGTTAGCTTTGAAGGCAATGGCTGCGCCATTTCTAAATCGTCCGCTTCAATCATGACCGATCTTGTGAAGGGAAAAGGAAAACTGGAAGCCGCCACATTGTTTGAACGATTCCGGCAACTTGTCACTGGTGAATTCCACGGCGAGAAAGATCCGACCGATAAGCTCAGCGTTTTTTCTGGAGTGTCCGAATTTCCAACTCGCGTAAAATGCGCAAGCCTCGCTTGGCACACGTTACGATCCGCTCTTGAAAATAAAGCGGTTAAAACATCCACGGAAGGTATTGAATAATGAATTCTGTCTCCGACAAACCCCCAGTCAAAACCACTCGCGATATTGAAGTCGTGCAAATTCCTGAAGGTTTTAAAGTTCGTTTAGCACGAGGCACATCCGGACGCCTGATGCAGGCTCTTGGCGATACTTTTACGCTGATGACTGAATACGGAACGATGGTGCGGGTGTCGGGTGAAGATGCGGATGCGATTGGTCAGACCGTAAAGTCGGATGCCGCCGTTACGGCAGATTCCGTCGCAGCGGCAGGTTCAGCCGGTACGGCCGCTCAGCCGTTGACGGCTGAAGAAGTGAAAGAGAAAGTGTGGGTTGCGTTGAAAGGAGTTTACGATCCCGAAATTCCTGTCAACGTTGTCGAGCTCGGGCTCGTCTATGAAAATGAAGTGACGCCCATCCCCGAAGGCGGCTACAAAAGCTACGTTAAAATGACACTCACCGCTCCCGGTTGTGGAATGGGCCCAGTGATGGGTGCCGATGCCGACCGTCGTATTCGCCAAATCCCTGGAGTTAAAGATGTGAAAGTCGATATCGTTGTGGAACCTGCCTGGAACCAAGACATGATGTCGGAAGCTGCCAAACTCCAACTCGGTCTTTAATTAATCTTTTTTATTTTGAGGGCCATATCTCGGTCTAAGGGAGGAAGATCAACTTTCATCCGACCGTCATGATTCTGAAGAATCCTCGACTGCACGAGGCCCTTGCCCCACGTGTCCCAAAATTCCACTCGATAACGTCCCGCTTCCAATGGGCCTAAAGAAAATTGAGCGCCCGTTACAGGAGTAAAAAGAACTCCAGGATGATTCGGCGATAAGGGGTTGAATTGCCCGATTTCCTGATCGTGAAACGCCGCAAAGGCTTTCGCAAACAGCTCAAATTTTTTCCCGCCGGATTTGTAATGAATATCGCATGTCTTCGGGGAATAGAGCCAGACGTAGGCGGAATGCAGTCCAAGACGTGCAACCCCATGAAGCCCCATGAGAGAGCGGTCCCTCAGTGTGATTTGGCTCCACTCGTCACGGGTCAAATCCTCTCCCGCAATAAATCGATTGAATGTTTTGTAAAAGTCTATGAGATGGTGCTCAAAAATGAAATTCCACCACCAGGCGGCAGGGCTTCCGGATAGCGGGGTCACCCATCCTAACCAGAGTCCGTCATGAATTTCGTGAGCAATAAACCGCATGCTTCCGCCATATGACGCGCCGCCGTATTCAGCGATCATGATGGG
>JAYWEN010000293.1:0-2560 GCA_043779245.1 Elusimicrobiota bacterium
CGCGTCCACTGGCGACACCCAAATCACTTTTGATCAAATGAATGCCGGAAGCACCGTCAAGCTCTTTACGGTCTCAGGCCGCTTCGTGAAAGAGCTCAAAGCGTCGGGGACATCTGTGGCATGGGATCTGACGAACGATTCAGGCGACCGTGCGGCTTCTGGCCTCTATCTCTACCTCGTGACCGATCCTCAAGGCACTCACACCCGCGGCAAAGTCGTCCTCATCCGCTAAACAATCCCTTACGAAATCGCGAAGGAGTGGAAGCCGGTGATGCCGACGAAGACGTCGCGGCCTTCGACGAATCCGGATGCGATCGATAGTCCTTTAGGAAGCTGAGCGAGGATCTGCTTTTCGCCGCCGACATCGATGAGTAATTCGATGATGGGGCCTTGGAAGCGAGTCTTAATAATCTTGCCTTTGACCTGAAGCGATTCTTCGCGAGATGTCACGTACACATCATTCGGCCGGAAATAGATCCGCACTTTTTGACCAACGCTGTAGCCCACGACCGAGTATTTGAACGGTCCCCAGATCGCGAGTTCGGGTTCGACGACTTTCGCGTCCACATAATTAGTTTCGCCAACGAACTGCGCGACAAACTGCGTCGCGGGATGATCGAAAATTTCAAGCGGCGTGCCTTCTTGTTCGATTCGCCCCTTGTTCATCACAAGAATGTCGGAAGCAATCGCCATCGCTTCGTCTTGATCGTGCGTCACAAAGAGCGTCGTGACATGGCTACGTTCATGGAGTTCCGTGATCCATTGTTGGAGTTCAACGCGAACCTTTGCGTCGAGCGCACCGAACGGTTCATCGAGGAGAAGAACTTGGGGCTGAGGAGCCAGGGCTCGAGCGACCGCCACACGCTGACGCTGACCACCGGAGAGCTGCGACGGATAGCGCTTCTCCATTCCTTCCAGCTGCACAAGTTTCACAAGCTCGGCCACGCGGGATTTAATCTCTTCTTTCGGAGCTTTTCGCATCTTGAGGCCAAAGGCGATGTTCTCCGCCACCGTCATGTGTTTAAAGAGAGCGTAATGCTGAAACACAAAACCCACGTTGCGATCGCGTGCCGAAAGAAGGGTCGCTTCTTTTCCGGTCAAAATAATGTCGCCCCCATCGGGAATCTCAAGCCCCGCAATCATCCGTAAAAGCGTCGACTTCCCGGATCCGCTGGGGCCTAAAACCGCCACAAGGGAGCCCGTTTCCATTTTGAAACTTACATCTTGCACGGCCTTGAATCCGTTGGAGAACGTTTTATTTAAATTTCTAATTTCAATACTCATAAGGGCTCGGCAACCGTCGGACTTTGTTTCTGAAACTGATGTTCTACCAATGACTTGGCGGCGAGTGTCACGAGCGCTAAAAACGCGAGCAGCGACGCCACCGCGAAGGCCGCGGCAAAATTGTATTCGTTATAAAGAATCTCGACATGCAAAGGCATCGTATTGGTCACTCCTCTGATGTGTCCAGAAACCACCGACACCGCACCAAATTCTCCCATCGCCCTCGCATTGCAAAGGATCACGCCATACAAGAGTCCCCATTTCACCGTCGGAAGCGTCACTTTGAAAAAGGTCTGCCACCCATTGGCTCCCAGGACGAGGGCCGCTTCCTCTTGATCGGTTCCTGTTGACTGCATCACCGGAATGAGTTCCCTCGCCACAAAAGGGAATGTCACAAACATCGTAGCCAAAACGATGCCGGGTGGGGCGAAGATGATGTGCCAATCGTGCCCCTGTAGCCACGGTCCGAGAACACCGTGCGCTCCAAACATCAGAACATAGATTAGTCCAGAGATGACCGGTGAGACCGCAAACGGGAGATCGATTAAGGTCAGCAGCACATTTTTTCCCGGGAATTGGAATTTCGTAATCGTCCAGGCAGCGGCTAAACCAAAAATGAGATTGCACGGCACTGTGATCGCCGATGTCAGCAATGTCAGGCGAATGGCGCTCAAGGCGGCGGGCTCGCGAATAGAATCAAAGTAGACTTGCCAGCCTTTACGTAACGCTTCGGCAAATACGGAAGCCAAGGGAACGATCAAAAAAAGGCCTAAAAAAGCGAGCGCGATTCCGATCAAGGTGACACGCACCCACAACGGATCGGACATCGAGCGCGGAGCGCCGCCGGTCGTTTTAATTAATTGTCCTGCCGAGCCGCCCATTACCTTACGCTCCGCAAGTGAGCGCTGCGCGCTTGCAAGAGATTGATGGTAAGCAACAATATAAAGGAGGCGATCAACATCGCGGTGGCGATTGCCGTGGCTCCGGCATAGTCGTATTGCTCAAGTTTGGTAATAATCAAAAGCGGGGTGATCTCGGTTTTCATCGGCATATTGCCTGAGATAAAGACGACCGAACCGTACTCGCCAAGCGCGCGCGCAAATGCCATCGCAAAGCCTGTCAGCCACGCAGGCCACAGCGTCGGAAAAATCACTTGAGTGAAAGTTTGCCACCGACTCGCACCCAGCGAGGCTGCCGCCTCTTCTATGTCGGGATCCATTTCTTCAATCACCGGCTGCAACGTCCGAACGACAAACGGAAGTCCGATAAACGTGAG
>JAYWEN010000294.1:0-4796 GCA_043779245.1 Elusimicrobiota bacterium
TTTCGCATTCCCGCGGATGCGGCTTCTGTCTCTGTGATATGTTCCTTCGCGCTTCGGTAAGTCCCCAGGGGACGTTGTAACCAGAGAGGAAACGACACCGAGACGCCGATCTGCCGGCCCGCGGGGCCTGTGGCTGCCGCCTCGCGTTCATACATTACGCCAAAGTCGGGAAGGAATTGCAGGCGTTGTCTCTCGAGCATGGCGCGTCCGTGGTTGATCTCGTGCATCGCCATCAGATAGTGAGGATTGTTCAGTCCCGCCAATTTATCGAGCTCAGCCGTTCCGACAGGGATATTGTTTAGCTCTGGTTTCGAAGGGCTGGCCAGAGGACTGCTGACGGGTTGGTTTAAAAGCGTATTGAGTTCAATTTGAATCAACGCACGTTGCTGAGTTTGCTCGAAGAGTTTATTTTCCATCCGACGAAGCTCGGTTTGAGCGAGGAACACGTCTCCGGCCGAGCTTTTCCCGCTGCCTAAATGCGCTTGGGCAGAGCCTACCATCTGTTTCAGAAGGTCCACGCTATCTCGTGCGAGTCCGATTTCCTTTTCAGTCAAATAGAGTTGGTAGTAGCGGACTTGAATATCACGAAACACCTGCAAGGTCATGGCGCGATATTGGGCGGAGGCGATGAGCGTCTCGTGATATTTCATCCTCGCGTCCTGCGAAAGTTTCCCCGGGAAGGGGATCCCTTGCTCGACGCGGTAATGCTTTATCTTCTCTGCCGCTACTCCCGCCATCCCACTGGGGAAGGTTTCGTCGACATACGTAAAGGTCGGATCAGGCCAAACTCTTGCGGAAGACACTTGAGCTTGCGACACCTTCCACCCTTGTCGCGCCGCCAGGATGTCGGGATTATTATCACGAGCCCGCAATAAGAGCGCTGATAGAGACAAAGGCTCCTCTGCCCGCGCAGGGGTAACGGGGGTCAATAACAACAATGAGATGCAGAACAATATATAGGGTCTAAACATAAATGCCTCAGATCTAGATTAAAGAAAACTTACGCGAACGATTTAGGCGTCTTGGAGGTGTACGTCGGAAGGAGGGGCGCGGACGGATTGCTGTGGAGTGAGGAAAATAGATTGAATGCTCTTTACAAACGAGGCAAGACGCAAGATCACTTTGCGGGGCATTTCCAGCGCAGTGAGACTTAAAAAATGCACTGGCTGCAGAATCTTGTCAGACCTAAGTTCGTTAATGGCAACGAGATCTCGCGGTGCCGAGGCTTTCATCATCGGGCACTTGGCCATCGGAAGCTTCTTTGTGCAGCAAGGCATAGCGCACACGCTGGAGAACATTTGCCCTGAAATCATTTGACAGTCGGAGCTTGAAGGGAGCTGGGCAACGGCTAATCCCGCCAGGAGGGTCAGTGACCAAAGAAGACGAATTACTTTTTTCATCTTAATTTCAGTATAGACCCCCCAGCAGGCACTGTCAAGTTCCGATCTCGTCTAAAAATAAAAATTGTCCTTTCAGCCCATAACCTCCAGCTCCTGACTTTTTGGGTCATTAGAGAAACGTATCCAAAAAACAAGCGGATTGTACTGGATAGCCGGAAATTCGAAAAACCTTTAGAGTGCTTTTAGAGGACGCAGATGGGAGGAAGGATGAGTATAAAGCGACTGCCTTTTCCTTCTTCGGATTCAACCGTGATCGATCCGCCATGCATTTCCATGACCTGTTTGCAGATCCAAAGACCAAGGCCGGTGCCCGTGCCGCGATCTTTCATCGGGGTGGCTTGGCCAAATTTTTCGAACACGGTGGCGAGTTTGTCGCGAGGAATACCGCGGCCCGAATCAGCGATCACTACGCGTAGACCCTCTTGAATGTGTGAAACCTCAATGGAAACCTTCCCATGGTCGGGCGTGAACTTGTAAGCATTCCAAATCAAATTGTTGAGCACGCGCTTGATCCAAAAACTGTCGACGCGAACCAAGGTCCCAAACGTATTTCCATTGCGGAAGATCTGCATTTCGCGCTGCTTAAACGGAACAGAATAAAAATCAATCGTTTCCGAGAGAAGTTGATCTAAATCAGTTTTTTCCATCTTTAACGTCATTTCGCCTTGCTCAAGCGTCGCGGTCTGCAGAAGATTCTCTGTCATTAGGATAAGTTCTTCCAAAGGTCCTACCGAGCGTTTCAAGAGAAGCATCTGGTCGCCGGTCATCGTGCCGAGCACTCCACTTAAGAGTAACTGTAGGTTCCCTTTTATGACCGTCATCGGCGTGCGCAGATCATGCACCACGCTTTGCATAGCGTCGTGGTTCATAAGGTTCTGCGTCTGCGATGGGGGGATGGCTCGAATCATGATCATCTCTCACTAAGGAGGATACCAAGGAGATGTTACGCGGTGATGAAGGTGGAGTTAACGGCGTGTTAAATGTTACGAAACATTCGGCCCAGCCAAGCGATGACTTTGACCGTGGTTTGCGGGTCCATTACGAAGAGAATGTAGACGGCCGCGAGGCCACCCAGAACAAAGATAGCGCCCCCAATCAAAGAGATCCACGCGCCGAAGACTTTCTTTTCTCGTTTGTCCATGCCCATAAAACAAATAGTACAAGGTCCTAATTGTTTGTGGGGAGATTAGCTTAAGGGCGCAACGAAAAGAAGGGAAACAAATGGTACCTGGTACTATTTGTTTTGTTAGTGGATGACGCCGATTTTGCGGATAACGGTAAGAACGGTGCCGGGGAGGGAGATTTCGATCTGGGCGAGGTAGCCGCCTTTGGACACCTTCTGGTTGCTCTCGTTAGTGCCGTCCCATAAGAAGCTGTTAAGGCCGGCCTGTCCACCGTTTTGGTCGGGTTGAAAGTCCCAGCGGCGGACACGAAATCCGAGAAGGTCATACATCGTAACTATCACGTGAGCGGCATTTTCGAGGTGATACGATATCTGAGTTTGGCCGGCCAATCCAGGCTTGCGGGAATCAAAGGGATTAGGAACGTTGATGACATCGCTGATCAAAGGAGCGGGCAGCGCGTTCGTAGGCGGAAGCGTCTCGATCAAATAATTAGGTTTCATTCCGGGCAAGTTCATGATTGGATTGCCAGGAACGTGCGCCATGGCGAGCTGTTCTCTGCCCGGCGCCATTTCCTGAGCGTTGGCTAGCACCGCCACAGTTAGGGCCGTAAAGACCATTGATATTCTCACCTTATGAGCCTACCCTATTAATGTTACGGATAGATGTCAAAAGGGCTAAACTCGCAAGAAATTGACATTGCATCTAAATAACGCCTAGAATCTGACGACGTTTTGAGGCGATTTACTATGAATAGCGACGTTCTTGTCCTTAATCGAAACTTCTGCGCGGTGCATATCGCAAACTGGCAGCGCGCCATTTCCCTGGTCTACAGCGACCACGCCCGGGTCGTTGATGACGAATATCGAACCTACGATTTTGACGATTGGCGCGAAGTCTCCCAGATCATCCACAAGAATCCTTCCGGTTTTGTTAGCACCCCTTCCTTTAAGATCGCGATTCCCGAGGTCATTGTTCTTCAGCGCTATGACCGGATGCCGATTGGTGAAGTGAAATTTACGCGGCGCAATATTTATGAGCATTACAATCACCGCTGTTGTTACTGCGGAAGTTTTTTCAAGACGCCCGAGTTGAATTTGGAGCATATTCTTCCAAAATCTCGCGGTGGCAAAACCGATTGGAGCAATATTGTCACGTCCTGTATTCCCTGTAATTTGCGCAAGGCAGACAAACTCCCGCATGAAGCCGGTATGAAGCTTCTCATCAAACCCACCAAGCCCAAATGGCGCGGCAGTGCGACACTCGTCCTTAAGGCACCATTCAAAATGAAAGCCTCTTGGCAGCGATTTATTGATACGGTGTATTGGAATTCTGAACTGGAGGCATAGTCCACCGTATGAAAAAATACTTTCTTTTGACTGCTTTTGGAAAAGACCGCGCGGGCATCGTGGCCGGCGTGTCCCAAGTGCTTTTTGACGCTGGGGCGAATATCGAAGACGCCAGCATGACCCGCCTCGGCGGAGAATTCGCCATGATGCTTGTCACGAGTGTTCTCGGTTCGGCATCGGTTGGCAAGTTTGAGAAAAGTTTTAAGCCCCTCGAGAAAAAACTGGGTCTTCAAGTCGTCGTCAAGTCCGTGCCCGCTTCGGCGGCGCGGCGATCCTCCCAAGAGCCTTCCAAGTTTTTGATCTCCGTATACGGCACGGACCATCCAGGCATTGTGCATAAGGTCACTCAAGCGCTCGCAAGGCGTAAGGTGAGTGTTACCGATCTACAGACCAAAGTGATCGGTGGGGCGTCCAAGCCCGTGTATGTAATGCTGCTTGAGCTCCAAGCGCCCGCCTCTGTTGATATGGACCAGGTTCGTGAGGACCTCGATCAGCTGCGCCAAGACCTCAAAGTTGAAATTTCGCTCAGAGATATCGAAGCCATCCCGCTGTGATTTTAGACGTCATCCAAGTTCCCCATGCATTACTAAAGGCTAGAGCGCATCTGGTTGAGGCCGATATGCCTGGCCTTCAGCCGTTTATCGACAGCATGCTGGAGACGATAGCGCATCATCCGCGCTGTGTGGGACTCGCGGCCACTCAGGTGGGTAAGCCTTGGCGCGTCCTTGTAATGGACGCCTCTCGCATTGGTAAACCCGGGACGCGGCATGGAAAAGTCGTACTTTTAAATCCTTGGATTGTTCGTGAGGAAGGCCGTATCCTTTCTCGGGAAGGCTGCTTGAGCGTTCCGGATTACACTGGCAACGTGCTCCGATCCAAGGCGGTGGAAGTCCATGGAAAAGACCGCGCCGGTAATGTCGTGGAAG
>JAYWEN010000295.1:0-2508 GCA_043779245.1 Elusimicrobiota bacterium
CTCCGAACCAGCCGCCGGCGCGGCAACCTGCATCGGAGGGGGAACAATCTGTGAACGAATTTTCGCGTGCGGCGCTAAAGAGCCTCATTCCTTAGACGCACTTTCAATATTTTTATTCATTGTCTTTAGAATGAATACCTGGTTCTGGGTGCATAGTACGCTGTTGGCTTATGTTTGGCGGAGATACGGTCTTTGCACGCATTACCCTACGGCTAAAATCAGCATGGAACGTCTTTTGCCCAGGTCAAACGGATCAACCAATAGCGTCTTTTGCCCTGGGCAAAAGAAGTAACGTGGAGCGTTGTTAGGCATGGGCAAAAGATTTTGCCTGGATTAGTTATTTTGTTTAGGCGGCGAAGTTGAAGGGGCTTTCGGGTTTGGCCAATTCTTGGCGTGTGTCTTCCACCGCGGGAATCTCAGGAATCAACCCAGATTTGGCTATAAGCACGCCAGATCGGGCGGTCATTGAGGCAGCAAAGGCCGTTGAAACCAGCGAAACTCTCGCGTTCAGAATAGCTTTGGGCATTCCGAAAAGTTTCAAGAACGAAGCCCACAGCGACTGCCCGTGTTCGCCTTTTCCCGTCCAGTTGTAGGAGCCTTTGAAATTGAAATTGAAATGTTTAAAGAGCACGGTGGCAGACAAGAGCGCCGCTATCACTCCCCCAATAACCATCACACTCGTCGAGCCCGACAGATAGCCCGAAAACGCCGCCGAAGCCGCCATCGTGGTGATGGCTGTGTCCGACATCAGGGCGTTAACCCCTTTGCCATTCTCGCCTTCAAGTGCTTCAGGATTGAACTTTGAATGCATCTTGAAGGAAGCAAGCCAAGCCAGCATGCCTGCAGAGATGACCGCAATAGCCATACTTCCCGGATCCGTCGCATGTGCAAAATGAACCATCGCACCCACGAGGCCCAGGCCCGTCAAGATCGGTTGAATAAATTCGAGAACCACGGCTGTACCGCGCCATCCCTTGAACCAGGTTCCGCCAGACCCAACGTTAGAACTCTGGAAAACAGCAGGTAATTCGAAAGTTTGAGCTAATGACTCTTTGAACTGACTTTGAAGAGTGGGCAATGAAGAATTAAGAAGTGTGGCTTGGGGCTCTTCCAAATAAGATGCAAGCATCCGATTTAAAAGAGCAAGCTGATCCCTAAAAAAGTCCGGAGTATGCGTCCATCCAATTTCATATTCATTGCGGCGAATGTGTGCCTCTTCGTGCGTCGTTGTATCAATAAGTCTGACAAGAAGCTTTTGAATTTCAAGCACTGAAACCGTTGAGTCTCCCTTTATAAGTTGATTAAGGGTCTCAAGTTCAGACTTAATCATGGGGATGTTCCATGCAATGTTTTGGCGGCCATTCGTGTGTGCCCAGGTCTCTTCCGCTTTTGAATAGAACTCATGCAAATGCGGTTTGACTGATTCGCTCTCTGGCAGCGAAAGCCGTAAAACGGTGTCGACTAGGTTTTGCCAAGCGAGCAAAATGGACGCATGGTGATCAGAGGGGGAAACCGTCATGGGTTTAACCTCATGGATCTCCTCTTTTTCCATGAACTCGGTCATCATCGCATTGCCTTGGGCATTATTCTGTTCTGTTTTTTCGATCTCCGTTCGAAGCCAATCCGGAAGATGAGACTGAAATTCTTTACTGCCTCTTGCGTGAATGACGGCTTCAAAAAGTGAAAACGTTTGTCCTTTAATTTCGATAGTGGGAATACTAAGCAATAGCTTCATAATATTTCGTTCGCCTTTGACTCCTTCCAGATACGGAGCCCAATCAATTGCAGCGTTTGGATTCGAATGCAAAGAGATCGCATCCAAAATGATGAAACTCGAAGATTTGTCCTCGGGATTAGCTCCCGGCATGTATTGCTCGGCATGTTCTATCCAGTCATATGGGAGTTGCGAGAGATCAAGCTTTCCGTCTTTCAATAATTGTATGGCGGCTTTAATTCCGGCGCGCGCGAGCGATGGCTCGAGCCGTCGGATATGGTCTTCTCGATTGAGAAGATCAGTTCTTCCTTCTAGCGGTTGAATTTGTTCGGAATCAATATTGAGAACAATCCCATGCGCGGTCAAAAGATCTCGAATTAATTTGGGCATCGAATAAAGAATGTCCTGTCCGAGCGCGCGGACGTAAAGTTGGTTTAAGGTGAGAGCCGATAGTCCACGCATTTCGTAAATGGTGATGCTTTCTCCTGAAGCCGTCTTCTCAACGGCCAACTCCTGGGCGCCGGTATTTAATAAGGAGCCGTTCCATAGAATTTGCATTCTCTTGGGGTCAAAAAGGCCTGCGTAATATTTGAGTTTCGTCCAGATCTCCGCGCCAAGGTATCTTGGATTTTGGGCGGAGCGGACCCATTCGAACTTCGTGCCCTTTTCACCTGCCAGGGCCTTTCGAGTTGTGGAGACAACTCGAACGTCCACTAACGTTCCCTTTTGCATAACAGGGAGAAGGCGGGCTATCGTGGTGATGCCGCTCTTCGTCGTTTGCAGCCTGACTTCTT
>JAYWEN010000296.1:0-4821 GCA_043779245.1 Elusimicrobiota bacterium
TAGAAGCGCTATTCAAAGTAGTCATAGAGGAAGCCACATGGGTTGACCCAAGAGATCCCCACAGAGACCCCTCTCCACTGACTCAGATATACGAAGATGATAAAGCAGCGGGAATTAAAGAGGATCGCATGGCGGCAAACAAAGAAACACTTATTGGCATAAGTCATATCTTGAGCTGGATGAGAAAGAATCCGGAGCTTCTCCCTGGTCACGGCAAATCACCCGAAGCGCGCAATTTCGCCCAACAGCTACGTGTCCTGGGACGCCAACTCGCAAAAGAGATTGCCGACGCTCTAGCTCAATCGACACCCCCCAGGACCTCTCTCGAGAAAGCCGCTTGAGGCGCAAGGCAAATTGCGTCGACTGTATAAAACCGTTTACGCAGAACACGAGGTCGGACAGACCTCCCAAAAGAAGTGTGGACGATAAGGACGGATTTTTGGATCAGGGGCTCAAGCCAGAGAGGGCTAACGGCTAATGAATGGCGACAGTGGGGTTTTTAGCGATCGCGGCAAGAATAGAAACGGCCTTGTCGATATCGTCAGGCGTATTGAAATAGCCAAATGAAAAACGCGTGGTCCCGAGAGGATAGGTCCCTACCGTTTGATGGGCACCGGGAGCGCAATGCAGGCCTGAGCGCGTCATGAGCCTTCCACGCTCGAAAAGCCGATGGGAGAGTTCGAGCGGAGCAAATTCTCCAAGGCGCATCGACACAACCGATACGCGTTTCAGCATATCCTTGGGACCCACCACTTCAATTTCTTTAATAGAGCTAATGCCCTCGAGAAAGCGCTCGGTCAAACGCATTTCATGGGAACGAATTTTCGCGATCGTTTCTTTGGCAATAAATTCGAGACTCGCCTTCCAGCCCGCAATGCCCAACGCATTATGGGAACCGGGCTCATATTTATCCGGCAGAAAATCCGGTTGAACTTCCTGTTCTGATTGGCTCCCGGTTCCGCCTTCGCGCAGCGTTTCAAGATCCACCCCTTCCCGAATATAGAGCCCGCCTGTTCCTAAGGGTCCCAAAAGCGATTTATGACCGGGGAAAGCCAAAAGATCGATCTTCATCGCTTGCACGTCGATTGGAAGAGCTCCGGCGGATTGCGCGGCATCGACTAGGAACGGAACGCCTTTCCGTCTAGCAATCTCGCCCACTTCAGCAATGGGCTGAATACTCCCCGTGACGTTCGAAGCATGAACCAAAGACACGAGTCGCGTGCGAGAATTAATCGCTTTAGCAAAGTCGGAGGGATCCACAATCCCTTCTGCGTTGGCCTTAATTTTGACGAGTTTGATGCCTTTCCGGTTCACGAGCGTGTGGAGCGGTCGCAGCACCGAGTTGTGCTCCATCGCAGACACCACTGCATTATCCCCCGCGCGCCAATCCAACCCTTTGATCGCGAGATTCAAAGCATCAGAAGCATTAAACGTGAAAATAATCTGATTGGGTTTGGAGACATGAAAGAGGGACGCCAATAATTTGCGCGTCTCATCGAGAAGTCGACCGGTCAGAACTGCGCGCGGGTACGCCCCTCGGCCGGCAGACGCTCCTAAGTGACGGTGGTAGTGAACGATTGCCGATTCCACGCCTTCGGGTTTCGGAAAGCTGGTCGCGGCATTATCGAAATAAATTTCGCGCTTCTCAACGGCCATCGATGACGCCTCCACCCAATACGATATCGCCCTGATAAAAAACGGCTGCCTGGCCGGGAGTTATCGCCGATTGGGATTCATGAAACTGAGCTTCAACACCAACTCCCGAAGATACAAGGGTGGCTTGAGCCCCTGCGTGCTTGGACCTTATTTTAACAGCCGCTTCTATCGGAAATTCTGGCGCTTGGCCTGACACCCAAGTGACCTGACGAATCTTCGTGTGATCGGAAAGAACATCTTCCTTTCCACCGACGACAAGAGTATTGGTGCTCATTTCTAAGGCCGAGACGTATAACGGGTGTCCTACTGAAAGCCCTAAGCCTTCGCGCTGCCCGATCGTGTAATACGGAAGTCCTCTATGCTGCCCCAAGATTCGTCCGTCCACATGTCGAATGGGTCCAGAAGGTCGAGCGTTTTCTGGGACTTCCTCAGAAATGAACTGCTTGTAGTCTTCGTTTGGCACAAAACAAATCTCGTAGCTGTCAGGTTTATCGGCCGTTTTGAGCCCTGCCCGCCGTGCGATGTCCCGCACTTCGGATTTCGTCAGCTCACCCAGCGGGAAAAGAAGCCTGGAAAGCTCCCTTTGACCCAAGCCGTATAGGACGTAGGATTGATCTTTGGCGAGATCTAATGCGCTCTTCAGCTGATACGTTCCTTCTCGAGCGATGCGGGCATAGTGTCCCGTCGCGAGATAATCCGCACCGAGAGCAACCGCCTGCTCAAGCAGATGGTCAAACTTCACATGCTGATTGCAAGCGATGCAGGGATTAGGAGTTTCTCCCTTGAGGTAACTCGCTTTGAAGTAATCGATCACAGACCCTTTGAATTTATCGACAAAATCAAAACTGTAATGGGGAATGCCGAGCGATTGCGCGACGGATCGGGCATCATAAAAATCTTTCGAGCCGCAGCACCCTCCAAAAGTGCGGCCTTCTTTGCTTTCCCAGTTTGAAAGCTTCATGGTGATGCCGTAGACATCGTACCCTTGCTCTTTGAGCAAAGCCGCCGTCACAGAACTATCGACCCCGCCAGACATGGCGACAACAACTTTCTTTTTGCGATTCTCGTTCACGCCGCTTTTCCTGTAATCACGGATTTGCGTAATCCCTTTTTGTAATCGCCCCAGAGCGGCGATAATCCACGAAGGCGCTCGACCACTTTTGGGAGCACTTCAAGCACTTTGTCAATTTCTTCGTCCGTATTTTCTCGGCCCAACGAAAATCGGATCGATCCTTTAGCCAGCTCAATGGGAATTCCAATCGCTTTGAGCACATGGGAGGGTTCTGTCTGGCCCGAAGAACAAGCGCTCCCCGAAGACACGCAGATACCCTGCATATCAAGGCCGATAATCAACCCCTCACCTTCCACCGCTTCGATGCTCAGGTTTGAGGTGTTGAACATCCGATGGTCTGGATCCCCATTCAAGCGAACGCATTCCACACGAGTCAAAATCGCTTTCTCAAGCTTATCCCGAAGGTGACGAACGTGTTTTTCGTCTCGCTTCATTTCTTTCATTGCCATTTCAGCCGCCATACCGATTCCTGCGATGCCAGCCACGTTTTCGGTTCCTGCCCGACGATTTCGCTCGTGACTTCCTCCATGGATCAACGGATGAATTCGTGTCCCGGGCCGGATGTAGAGAGCGCCAACGCCTTTAGGGCCGTAAAATTTGTGCGCCCCGATCGATAAGAGATTGCAGTCAATCGCCTCAACTGAGACGGGGATCTTACCCACAGTCTGAAGAGCGTCGACGTGCAAAGGAACGCCTTTCTCGCGACAGATTTTTCCGATCATCTCAACGGGCTGGATCGTGCCAATCTCATTATTTGCATGCATGAGGCTGACGAGAGCGGTTTCTTTTGTGATCGCCTGCTTGATGTGCTCGGGGTTCACGCGCCCATGCCAATCAGTCGCGACGTAGGTCACGTGCCAACCAAGCGTTTCAAGGTACTTGCAGGCATTCATCACGGCGCTGTGTTCAATCGCGGTTGTGACGATATGTTTCCCTTTGTCGCGGCTAGCGAAGGCTACGCCCTTGATCGCCCAATTGATCGACTCAGAACCGCCACCAGTAAAAACGATTTCCTCAGCGTTGTGCACGCCAAGCAATTTGGCCATTTGGTCCCGGGCGATATCGACGGCTTTGCGTTCTTCCTGACCGAGTTGATAAATACTCGAGGCATTCCCATAATGCCCACGCAGGTGTGGCAACATCGCTTCAACCACTTCCGGTCGAGGCTTCGTCGTCGCGTTATGATCGAGATAGATGTAATGCTTCAAATTTACGCCGACTTTTTCATAAATGTGATATCGGCTTGTCCCAACAACAGACCTGCTACGCTGATATCTTCGTCCAGCTCATCCCAATGAATTCCAACGCCTCCGCCACTTAATTCCCATTTTCCACGCTGTTTTGGGGATGCTTTAAGGAATCTGGGGAAATAGGCAAGAGGGACTGATAGCTGGCGCCCATCTCGTAGCGATACCCATAAATTATTTTCATCACACCAAACTTTCTCAGCTAAAGCACTAAGCTCTAAAGAACTCATTCCATTTCCTCCTTATCAAGACGGCGTTTTCTTCAACGACATCCTGCAATGCTTACAACTCTCCAGAAGACATCTCATATGAAGACCCCAGCTCGATTCGCGGCTCAATCCAAAACTTGGCTGTCTTTTCCCCTTTACGCACATGAACATGACATGGTTCGAGAGGATCCCCCTCGTTCGAATAGAAGAAAAACTTGTAGCCATTCCATTCCAGGATCTTGGGCATTCTTATATAACCAAAAAACTACCGCGCGTCTGAGTGAACATTAAATTTGTTTCGATAATTTGGAGAAAGCTTTGCCACAGACTGTCCGTATGACCCCGTAAAGATGACGCTATGATTAGTGAACGCTGTCCAGTAGCCCGTTTCGTAACCCGCATTCGGGCTCGACAAAACAACGCTAAATTCATGCTCATGAGAACCTGGCAAAAGTGCATATTTCTGTTCTTTAATACGCCAGCTGATCGAGAATAAGTCACCTTCTTCTTGAGTCCTCACAATCATCGACCATCCTGCAGGAGCGCTATAGTTATTTTTCGGGGCCCCCTTATCAAAATCCCATCCCAACGGAACCATAGTCAACTGAAATGGTTCTTGGGCCATATAGTTTTCGCC
>JAYWEN010000297.1:0-3131 GCA_043779245.1 Elusimicrobiota bacterium
ACTGCAAGGGGATTTTCTGCTCTCGGTACCGACGGTTCTCAAACGTCAGACGCATTTAGTCTGCGAGTTCACCGTGAAACCGAAGCGTCGTGTGCCGAATTGGGCCGTGCGTATGGCGGCGAAACAATATCTAAAAAAAATGGTGAAAGTGATCGCGGATAAAGCTGAAGCAGGCCAGAAATGAGCGACCCTCGCTTCCTGTGCTTCGCTCGAGGCGATGACCCAGACAATGCGCTGGCGCATTGTCTGGGAGAGCAGTGGGTGTGGGTTCCTTTCGAAGTCGATCAAAAATATGACGGGTATCGAATCGACCGATTCCTATCGCAGCGTTTGGTGGGATACTCGCGCAGTAAAGTCCAAGCGATTTTGGAAGAAGCCCGCGTTTTAAAACAAGGCCGCGCCGCCAAAGCCAACAGCAAAGTGCGCACGGGTGAAAAAATCCAGATCGCCTACATGCGTCGGCCTGAAAAGGAACTCGCCGTCGATGCCACCATCCCGATTTTGTTTGAGGATGAAGATCTCATCATCCTCAATAAGCCGGCCGATCTCTTGTCGCATCCGACGAATAAGATCGTGAACAACACGGTCCTCGGGATTCTCCGCCACGCTCGGCCCGATCTCGGTAAACTTCATCTGTTGCATCGCCTGGATCGCGAAACCTCGGGCGTCATCGCGCTAGGAAAAAATGCGGACACCGCGCGGGTCTGGACGAAATTGATGGAAGCCCGCGACATTCAAAAGGAATACATCGCGATCGTCCGCGGCGAAGTAAAACCCACAGAAGGGGTGCTCACTATGCCGATCGGCCGGCAGGGCGGCTCAATCCGCGTCCGCCAGTGGATCAACACCCCCGATGCCGTCCCAGCCGTCACCCACTACCGCGTCCAATCCGTCTTCCGAACGCTTCAAAAGAATCAACCTGGGGCTCCTTTCGAAACGTTCGAAAGAAGCATTGTGAGCGTTTTTCCGAAGACGGGGAGGCTTCATCAGATACGCGTGCATTTTGCGGCCATCGGACATCCGCTCTTGGGGGATCCTCTGTATAACGGAGAGGGGGAGATCTACAAAAAGATGACTGAAGGAAAATGTGAAGAGGAAGATCGGGCTCGTTTGGGATTTTGGCGGGTGGCCCTTCACGCCGCGGCCCTTACATTCGCCCATCCCACGTCACACCAGACACTCCGCGTCGAGGCGCCGCTGCCGGGCGATATGCAAGTACTCTCAAGCGGAACTTGAATTCGTGGGCAGCCCATTCCGGTGTTTTTTGCGGGGGGACCTTTCCGAAACGTTCCAGAGGCGAATTTTTGCAATCAAGTCTTCATAGACTCCATACGTAGTCGAAGAATCGGGCGGAAATAGGGCCTTTTGAAAGGGAGGCCTTAAAATTATCGATCCATGGTGCCCCCGCAGAAAGTCCGCGATAACACGCATATCGATTTGATTCGACCAAGGCGAACGTAGGACTTCATCAATCGGTCGAGACGTTTTCACATGTCGCCATTCCGTCCCGATCATGGATCGCAGCATCGCCAACGGAACGGAAACTCGCACCTCTTGGTTTTGGACGTCACGAACCCATTCGATAAGTCGCTCGATTCCGAAGGCCAGAGATCGTTTTTGAATCGTCACCGTTTCAAAGGATAAAAGCGCCATAACTACAGCCAGTCGGAGTTGGGGAGCATACGGGGAATTCGGCCACGCTTCAACGCTATCGAGAGCTTGGTTGAAGAGCTCATCGGCCAATTGATAATCCACCACTTCGCCCGCGGGATCCGTAATGCGGTGAAGCGCTTGTTGAAGAAGCTGGAATGCAATCATGGCGTCACGGTCGTCTAGTGGCCATTGGCCAAAACCGACTGCCGCATCGACTAAGAAATCCGGGGGATTGTATTGGCTACAGAGCAAATAAGACATCAACCACGTAAATGAGGTGGTCCCAAGAGGGTTTGCATAGATCCCTTCGTGCTTCATTGTCTCCCGAAGGAGACTCTGGAAACGGTTCATCAGTCGAGGGTCGATTGCAGCGCCTGCCGCCGCGCGTTGGTGGATCCTCATTCCAGTCGCCAAAAGCACGCCGTAGGGGGTTTCCTCAAATAGAATTCTAGACTTAGTTCTCCCAAGTCCTAACCCATCATGGACTGATTTCTCATAAAGCTTCCTACTGTCCATAAAAAGGCGATCTACTATTTCATTGTGGACAGTCAAGAAACCACTCTTCTCGCCACGCTTCGTCTTTTCTTCGACGCTCGCCAGTTGGTTTATCAACAGAGACTCTTCGATCGCCACATGCTGCTCGAGGAGAACGAGCTGAGTCCAAATGGGATTGAACTTTCGCCAGAATGATTTAAAAAAGCCGCTATGGGTTCGACCATCGAAAGAAGCAAAAATAGTCCGGGCCCGCTCCCTCGTATCGCGAACGACCCACCAGGGCAAAAACGCAAGAAACCGAAGAGTGTTTAAGGTATCCCTCGATAAATCGCCTCTTATTCCGTTGGAGGGCAATATAAAAGTGTATCCACCAAAAGTTATCCGGACACCACCATCCTGATACGTGACCTCTAAAAAGCCTTCCGCCCCACTTGCCTCTTCCGAGAATGTGACATTGGATTCAAAAAACTCAAGCACTCTGGCCACTATGGTTTGGTCGTTTCGGGGAAGAGGAGATGGGCCGGGCCAAATTCGACGTCCAATCGGAGACATGGGGCGGACGGGGATGGTGTCGATGCGTTGATGTGGCCAATCACGCGCCGAAATCCAATAAAAATCGTCGTCGATTTGTAGCCGATATCCATTATCAATATAGGCCACGCCGATTTTCACGCGCTCAATATGAACGGATGAATAGGTGGGTTGAACGATGGCGTGAATGGACATCGCCGGAGTTTGGATCACGGAGGGAGCCGTGGTCAAGAGGCCCGGTTGCCAGAGCGGGACGAAACAGAAAGAAGATAGGAGACGGAAAAGTCGCATGGGCATACCCCTAAATTATACGGAAGCAATGTTCCCGGCAGATTACGACACTTTTGTTACAATCCGGGTCGATGCCGCGCCCAACCTCCAAATCTTCACGTTCGTGGTGGAATTTCACTGGCTCTGAAGAAGCTTTTGAAGCTCGCAACCCCGACCAAATC
>JAYWEN010000298.1:0-6074 GCA_043779245.1 Elusimicrobiota bacterium
AAACAGGGCCATTCGTCAGCGCATTTTATCGAGTCCTAGACCACAATGAGTCGTGGCTAGATGAACAGTCTCTAATCAGTCTGCGCTTTGAAAAACATATTAAAGAGGGCAGTTATCATGTTGAAGAGTCGACGCTGATTGACCAGCCGGCGGGTCATTTTAAAATCCGCTCGTTTAGGCTTGATCAGAATTCTTATGAACAAAAAGAGGGGACCGTCCCTGTGAATGTGCAGGACGTTTTGGGCAGCCTCTATTATGTGCGCACTCTCCCTCTGGAAGTCGGCAACGTTTTCGTCATGGATGTCCTGAGTGGGGAAAAGGTATACCCCCTTGAAGTTCTCGTAAGAAAACGGGAAACGATAAAAGTCCCGGCGGGGAAATTCGACACGTTTTTGGTTGAACCTAAGCTGCGCGGCAATGGAATCTTTGTGAGCAAAGGCAAAAAGCTCGAAGTGTGGCTCACCGCGGACGAGCGACGAATGCCCGTACGCATGCGTTCGGAGATCTTTATTGGCCACGTATCGGCCGAACTCACACCCTCCCTTAAGGAGGCCGTCGCCGAGGCTCAATAATTTGGCAAAACAAGTCGTATTTTTGTAAGATTCCGCGTGCTCCTCCACCGTCGTCAAAACACCCTGAAGTTTGGGGCATTAAACGTCCTTTTCCGGACCCGTCTCATCTCCTCCTTCCGCGCTTCAGAAACGTCACTTTTTGCTTGGTCCTATGTCGCTGTCTAACGCTAAAACCCTCATCGATCGATTCAAACGCTTAAAAACGCTTGTGGTGGGGGACGTGATGCTCGACCATTTCATCTGGGGAACCGTGTCGCGCATTTCGCCTGAGGCTCCCGTGCCTATCGTTCAGATGGTTCGCGAATCCGAAATGCCCGGTGGCGCTGGGAATGTCGCCGCCAATATGGCTGCGCTGGGCGCCGACGTGTACGTCGTTGGAATTGTTGGAGAAGATCCAACGGCCGATCGACTGTCCGCGTTGTTTGAAAGCGCCGTGATCCGAACGGACTCTTTGGTTCGAACCGCGGAACGCCCAACCATCATGAAGACGCGCATCATTGCACAGCATCAGCAGGTAGTGCGCCTGGACCGAGAATCGCGAGCGGAATTGTCGACTTCCCTCCGGGACCGCCTTTGGGCCGAGATTGAACGGTTGCTTCCGACAATGCAGGCGATCGTCATTTCCGATTACAACAAAGGGGTCATTACCCCGACCTTGATTCACCGATTGATTCCTCTCGCCAACAAGCTCGGGGTGCCCGTGACGGTAGACCCCAAGGTGGAAAATTTCCCGCTCTACAAAAAAGTGACCTGCGTCACCCCGAATACTCAAGAAGCCATGGAGAGCGGGGGTGTGCGTGCACTTCGTGACGAGAAAGACGTCGAAGCTCTCGGACAAAAGTTGCTGAATCGTATCGACGCACAATCTATCTTGATCACGCGCGGTGAGCATGGCATGAGCCTGTTTGAAAAGAAGCGTCCCGTCTTTCACATTCCGACCCGGGCGCGCGAAGTATTCGATGTTACGGGCGCCGGCGATACCGTGATTAGCACGCTCACGTTGGCTATTGCCGCAGGCGCACCGCTTCGCCAAGCCGCGGAGCTTGCCAACTTTGCGGCCGGTATCGTGGTCGGAAAATTAGGAACCGCGAGCGTTTCTGGCTCCGAACTTCTAAAGGCGGTCCATGCCCATCATGGTTGATCGCCGCCAAGATGTTTTAGCCGTCATCCCGTCGCGCTTTGCCGCACAGCGTTTTCCGGGGAAACCTTTAGCGCTGATCAATAAGAAGCCGCTCGTGCAATGGGTTTGGGAAGCCGCGAAAGCCGCTAAGCGCGTGACTCGCGTTGTTGTGGCGACTGATTCAGACAAGATCGCGCGCGTCGTGCGAGGGTTCGGGGGAGAAGCCGACATGACCTCTCCACGATGTCCCAGCGGAACCGACCGAGTCGCGCAAGTCGCACGAACCTCTCGCGCAGGCATTATCGTCAACGTCCAAGGTGACGAACCACTGATCTCTCCGCTCACGATTGATAAAGTCGTCGAAGTGCTGCAGCAAGATAGTTCCTCTGTCATGTCGACGGCCGTGCGAAAACCGGAGAGTGACCGGGAATGGAAAGATCCCAATGTCGTGAAAGCGGTGCTAGACCGCATGAACTACGCACTTTATTTTTCGCGCGCGCCGTTGCCTTCGATGGCTCGCCAGACGGGCGCCCCCGTCGCGCCGCGTTGGATTCATATGGGACTCTACGCGTTCCGTCGAGCATTTCTTTTCCGCTTTGCGGCCTTGCCACCCTCGACGCTTGAGCAGGCCGAACGACTCGAGCAGCTGCGTGTGCTCGAGCACGGATGTGCGATCAAAGTGGCGGTCGTGGCTCAGAAAAATTGTGCCGTGGATAGGCCGGAAGACGTAGCCAAGGTAGAAAGACTAATGTCGAAATTACGAATGAGGGAACGATCATTATGACGAAATATATTTTTGTGACCGGTGGCGTTGTGTCATCGTTGGGTAAAGGCATTACGGCGGCGTCTCTGGCCCGACTGCTCAAATCCCGCGGACTCAAAGTGGACATGATTAAGCTTGATCCCTACATCAACGTCGATCCGGGCACGATGAGCCCCTATCAACACGGAGAAGTGTTCGTCACCGAAGACGGTGCAGAAACTGATTTGGATTTAGGCTATTACGAACGCTTTCTCGACCAAGATATGTCACGTAAAAACAATTGCACGACGGGACAAATTTACGACACGGTTATCTCCAAGGAACGCCGCGGCGAATTTCTAGGCAAAACAGTCCAAGTGATTCCGCATATCACAAACGAAATCAAATCGCGTATCACCGCCATCGGACCGGGCCGCGATATCGTGGTGGTGGAAGTGGGCGGCACGGTGGGCGATATCGAAAGCTTGCCGTTCCTCGAAGCCATTCGCCAATTGCGTTTGGATGCAGGCCGCGATAATGTTCTCTATGTTCACGTCACGCTTCTTCCCTACATTCGCGCGTCCGAAGAAATGAAGACCAAGCCGACGCAGCACAGCGTGGGGAAACTGCGCGAGATCGGAATTGAGCCCGATATCATTGTGTGTCGCACCGAGCGGCCCATGGACGAAGAGCTCCGCCAAAAGATCAGTCTCTTCTGCAGTGTGCCTGTCGACAACGTGATCGAGGCCCGCGATGTGGCCACTATTTATGAAGTACCGCTCGCCTTTGAACGCGAAGGCTTGGACGAGCTTGCGCTGATGCAGTTACGTCAGCGCAGCCATCGCCAAGGCATGCAGGAATGGGCGAACATGGTTGACAAAATCAAGAATCCGCGCAAACGCGTGACGATCGCGCTCGCCGGTAAATACGTTGAACTCAAAGACGCCTATAAATCAGTCGGTGAAGCTCTGCTGCATGCAGGGATTTCTAATGACGCTCGCGTGCAGATCAAATACTTAGATGTGGAATCCCCCGATTTAGAACGAGAGCTTGCGGAAGTTCAGGGAATCTTAGTTCCCGGTGGTTTCGGCGATCGCGGAGTAGAGGGGAAAATCTCTGTTATTCAATATGCGCGCGAAAATAAGATCCCTTATCTCGGGCTTTGTTTGGGGATGCAATGCGCCGTGATTGAGTTTGCGCGCAACGTCTGTAAAATGAAAAACGCGCATTCGACAGAGTTCAATCCCAAAACGACCCATCCCGTAATCGACATCATGTTGGATCAAAAGAATCTCCACAAGAAGGGCGGAACGATGCGCTTAGGGGTCTTTCCTTGCAAAGTGAAACCTGGATCGATCGCCGCCACGTTGTACGGTAAGACGCAAATCGAGGAGCGCCACCGACATCGTTATGAGTTTAATCCCAAGTACCGTCGGGCGATTGAAGCCAAAGGATTAAGAATATCTGGCGAGTACGTGGATCGACATCTGGCGGAAATCGTTGAGCTTCCATCGCATCCGTTCTTTGTGGCAGTTCAATTCCATCCGGAATTTAAATCACGACCCCTACGCGCGCATCCTTTGTTCAAAGGATTCATCGCGGCGGCTCTTGCGCTCAAAACCTCGGTCCATCGAGAAGCGCCCTCGACCTTAGCGGTATGAAGCCAGCTCCTGAGCGTCAAGTCCGTCTAAACGGGCTTGTCTTTGGAAACAAAGCGCCGCTCGCGCTGATTGCAGGCCCCTGCGTTATAGAAGACGCGCCGTTCACGGTGCGGATGGCGAAAAAGCTCAAGCAGATTGCCGCCGCGCGCAAGATTCCTTTTATCTTCAAAGCCTCCTACGACAAAGCCAACCGCAGTTCAATCAAGTCGTTCCGAGGCCCCGGAATGTCGGATGGGTTGGACATTCTTCAGCGCGTGAAGGACGAGGTGGGATGTGCTGTTCTCACAGATGTCCATTGGAAAGAAGATGTCGAAGCCGTCGCGCGTGTCGTTGATATTCTTCAGATTCCTGCATTTTTGTCGAGACAAACAGACCTTTTACTCGCCTGTGCTGACTCGGGACGCATTGTGAATGTGAAGAAAGGCCAGTTCCTTTCTCCCTGGGATATGGAGCATGTGGTGCGAAAGTTGGAATCGCGCGGTAACCGTAAAATTTTATTGACGGAGCGCGGCGCTTCTTTTGGCTACAACAATTTGGTTGTCGACATGCGATCGATGGCTGTCATGAAGCAGTTTGGGTATCCCGTGATTTATGACGCGACGCACAGTGTTCAGTTGCCCGGTGCTTTGAACGGCGCTTCGGGTGGTCAGCGCGAATTCATCGAACCTTTGTCGCGTGCCGCTGTCGCACTGGGCGTGGCCGGACTTTTTTGTGAAGTGCATCCCGATCCTTCTCAGGCGCTTTCGGATGGCCCGAACAGTTTGCCGTTGGGGAGTATGTCGAAATTCTTGAAGACGATGCAAACTCTAGACAAGGTCGCCAAGTCGATAAGGAGTCTAAATTGAAATGCCCGCAATGCCAAGTAGAAAATAAGGATCAGGTTAAAGTGTGCCGGAAATGCGGTGCCAATCTTCAGCTGTCGCCGTTGTGGCAGCCGACCATGCAATGGCACGCTCGAACCTTAGGCATCATTTACGCAATTTTGATCGTGCTGTTCTTCGTGATGAAAGGCCTCTTAAAACCTTATGTGCGTCATCTGCCTCCGGAGATCACGCCCTGGATGCACCCCAAAGCCGCTATGGAGGCGCATGCCAAATAACGCTCCTAAATCTCCTTCGGCGTTGCTGAAGCGAATTAAGGATGTGATCCGGCTTGAAGCCGATACCGTGCGCGCGCAACTTGCCTGCGTCGACGGGCGGTTTCTTGAAGCCATCGATTTAATGACCCGCTGTAACGGCCGAGTGGTTGTTCTGGGGGTGGGAAAATCTGGGCTCATTGGGCGTAAGATCACCGCGACACTTGCCTCGACGGGCACGCCTTCAACCTTCGTTCATCCCTCGGAAGGCATGCATGGAGATCTGGGGATGATCACGCCGCGCGACGTCGTGTTAGCGCTTTCGTATTCAGGTGAGACCGAAGAACTTAAACGGTTACTTCCTTCCATCCAAGCAATGCGTGTTCCTTTGATTGCCTTAACCGGCAAGAGAACGTCGCGATTGGCTCGCGCGGCCACGGTCGCGATCGTTATTTCGGTCAAACGCGAAGCCTGCCACTACAATTTAACGCCGACTACTTCTACAACCGCGATGCTCGCTGTAGGCGACGCATTAGCCATGGCGCTCATGGACGCGCGCGGATTTCGCGCAGAAGATTTCGCCCGACTGCATCCCGGGGGTATTCTCGGCAAGCGGCTCCTCTGGACAGTGAAAGATTTAATGCACCGCGGAAAGCAGAACCCGGTTGTGCGCGAAGATCAATCCGTGCGCGAAGCGCTTGAAGTCATGACCCGAACGCGCGTGGGCGCCACAAGCGTTACGGACCGCAGCGGGCGTATCGTGGGGTATTTCACGGATGGGGATTTTCGTCGCCTGGCCCCTAAGGATCCGCACATTCTTGAGAAAACGGTCAAAACAGTGATGAGCCTCCGGCCGCATGTGGTCGTCGAAGAGACGCGGATCGGCGACGCGGCTGAACTCTTG
>JAYWEN010000299.1:0-2138 GCA_043779245.1 Elusimicrobiota bacterium
TCCCCATCCGCGCATACACGTTGCCCAGTTCATAGTTATTGTTTACTTCTAAATGATGCCAGGCGTAAGCGGTTTCAAGATAATGGCTCGCCGAGACTAAATCCACGCCGCCCTTGGACATTTTGAAGCCTTTGAAGAAACTGATTTCGGCCGCCCACATGCAGGCGGCGCGTCCCATGAGACAAAGGAGCCCAAGAACGCACAGACCCGCTACCGCTTTGCGCCAAAGGGGACGGAGATTGATTCGCCGGATCGAAAGTCCGGTGGGATCTAAAGCCATGGCTGATCCGACCCACCACCAAAACATAAAAGCCGGAATGCAGAAATGCACCGACACGTTTAAGAGGTTGTCGACGAGCATCCCAGCCACCCCGCCCATAAATCCCCAGGCTATAAACTTCCAGCCTCCTTCCAACCGTCGAGAAATAGACGCCCCGAGCCGAAAGAAAAGCACCCACACCCACAGGACAATGCCGAGCCCAAGCGTACCGATCTGAGACCAATATTCGAGAATCTCGTTGTGTGAATTATTCGCATGCGTGCGAGCGCTCAAGTTTTTCAGAAACAATAAAGGCCCCTGATAAAAGGGATAGAAGAGTTCAAAACAACCCCAACCCTTACCCAGAATGGGATGATCTTCCACCATACTCCAAGCCGAGAGCCAAATTAAAAAGCGTTGATAGGCCGACCCATAGGCTTCGTGAGCGGCCCGCCTCACTTCGAGCAGGCGATCGATGACAATCGGATGAAATCCTTCACCGCTGCGCGGCCAGAGGGCAATGAGCGCGAGCATCGCCATCAGCAGCCCGATGGCCGTGTTTCTTTGAGGACGATTTTCGCGAAAGGAATGGACCCCATAGCCTACGACTAAGAGGGCGACGAAAAGCCCGGCCCAAGAGGAACGCGTGAGTGTCGCTAAAAGCACGGCGAGACAGGATTGAATCGCAATGAACAAAATGGATCGCGGACAGCCGGTCACTTTAAAAAGGAAGTCTGCCACCATGACGGGAATGACAACGACGAGATACGACGACATAAAGTTGGGATTGCCAAAGGTCGACACGGGGCGACTTCCGTAAGGATTGAGCGTTGTGGCCCAAATCACTTCATAGCCGAAGTACTGCGCAATGCCGTAGATCGCCGCGACACTGGCCGTCGCGTACGTAATCCAGAGGAGCCTGCGCATCATCGTTCGATCGCTGACACGCAGCGCCGCGGCATAAATGAGATAGGTGTTCACGATTAGAAACACCATGGCACGACTGCCTTCGCTGTACATTGGCTTCACAAGCGCGGGATGTTCCCACATCGAGACAACCCAGCTAAGAATTGAAACCCCAACGAGCGCTAGCAACGGCGTATCTAGAGGAGACATCACCCAAACCAACTCCCCCTCTTTCCAAGCGTGGACGAGCCACACGATCCAGCAGGCCGGCACTAAAACATTCAACAGAGCGATTTGGGTGTAATAAGGGTTGCGCGTCAGATCGGTAAAGAAAAGAATCGGACAAACGCTGAAGAGAACAAAAAGGAGACTACGGATGAGCCGCGATTTTTCCATGAAAGACACGCTGAACGTCGGGGTCCTGCGGGGCGATTTGTCGAATGCGATTCCAAATTCCGTTCACGTCGGCTTGCCGACCCAGGCGATTCAAGATAGAAGCAATATTCTTCAGCACACGCACATTGTTGGGGTCTTGCGTGAGGCTCATGTTGTAGGCACGCAGCGCATCAGGCATTCTGCCACGCATGTAGCGAATATTTCCTAAATTCTCGAATGTTTCGGCGTCGTAATGGCGATGATTCCGGTCCCAACGTTCATGCAAGACGTCGTTTTCGGGGATGCCGCAGATCGTCGCATTGAGCGATTCTTTGTAAGCCGCCTCGGCTTCGGCTTGATGCAGTTGAACTTGCTCGGGATGACCGCGCAGCGCGGCGATCTCGGCCAATTGGATATGCACCCAAGCCATGCGAGCATAGTTTGGTTTAAACACAGGATCAATCGCGTGATACTTTTTGAAATAGGAGAGCGCCTGATTCCAATCGGCTTCGGTGATGTCGTAGGCCGCCATCGCTTCGGCGGTTTTTCCCTGTGCACGCAGCGCTTCGGCTTGCTGACGATCGTCTTGTCCTTTTTT
>JAYWEN010000300.1:0-7705 GCA_043779245.1 Elusimicrobiota bacterium
TATTGGCTTAGGCGAACTGCGTTTGTTCGGGAATGCGTGATGGAGCGAGATCAGTCCCGCCTGCTCGCCTGCGGCGAGCGTAGGGACACCCTGCACGCGAAGCGTGGCCGGAGGCGCGAGGCTCTAATAGGGCTGAGTGATAAGTTTCGCCAACAATTTAACCTCCGCGCAACATTTCCTTCATTTGCCCTTAACAACGCCGAGTCATACTTAGAGTCGATCGTATAGCCTTAAGGAGGCCAATATTCATGAAACGCATGATTACGTCAATTCTCTCGGGAGTTATTTTAGCCACTGTTTTTTCGGTCGCTCACGCGGCCGACTGTCCGGATCTTAAAATCCAGATTCAAAATAGAACGGACAATGAAATTGTTGGAGGCATTGAAGGTCGCAGTGGAAATTTGGGATCTGGCGGATGGTACGTTGGACCGCAAAGCATTCAGGAATTTAAACTCCCCTCACAAAATTATCCCCAAGGAGAGATTTTCAAGTTATTTGCCAAGATCGACCTGATTAAAAATCCATCGGACGTCTACTGGAACCGCGTTGAGAACAACGCGATGACATCCGTTGCAACTGTCGCCGGAGTCGACGGATGCCCCAATCCAGACACTCACGTCGACTTATTTATTCTCCAAGAAGGCGAAAATATCTACTGCAGTTTTCGCGCACGCTAAGAAGACTTTAAGAAGCGAGAATCCCAGGGTACTTGTACCAGGTCTAACGGCGCACCACATTGCTTCTCTAAACCAGGTCCAATAGGCTCTGGGATTTTTTAAACGAATCACTCGCAAAGCTTGGACGAAAAAATAGAGTGGCTAGCTTTTGTCCGTGTGAAATTTAAAAGGTTGCTTCATGTACTGGCTGGCTTCTTTGTGGGTGCTCCAGACATCCGGGCGGGACATGACTTGGCCGTAGTCTTGGAGGGCTTTACCGCGGTTGTTGCGTAGGTCGTAAATTTGGCCGCGGCGCAGGATAGCGAATGTGGTCCACCGGCTTTCGTCGTGTTTTTCGTCGATGATCTTGTTGAATTGCTCGAGCGCTCCGTCTAAATCCTTCTTTCCAAAAAGCAGGCCGACGCCGATGCAGTAGCGCGCGGCACGGATCGTGTGATGGGTGTACCAAGGGCTTTCATGTTCTGATTTTTCCAAAATATCCCGAGCTTCAGGAAGCACCGCATCCCAATCCTTCATGATGTAGAGCGTGCTCATTTCCATGAGATGCATGGCTGGGCTTTGGGGGAATTCTTTCCTCAGCGCGCGAGCGATCGGCAGCGCTTTTTCGGGTGTATTTTCTTCGGCGTTATAGATTTCGATCAAGAACGTCATGGCTTCAACGCGAGCGTGCGGCGCTTTATCAATGGCCATTTGAAGTTCTTTCAATCCTCTCAGGCGATCCCCACGAATCAGGATCGCCGCGAGCACCGCCTGGACGCCCGACAGGGTATCCGTGAAATAGTCGTAGATGCCCAATCCCATGTAGGCGTCGTATTGCGTGGGGTCCAGTTCAACGGCGCGTTTGAGATAACGCGCTCCTCTCTTGCCCGCGAAATAGGCATTCACCCATTCCTTTTGCGTAACCAGCCAACGCCCTCTTAAACCTTCTGCGCCGCCCCAATAGAGATACGCGTGAGCTTTCGTTTTCTTATCGGAGGACGACGCCTCGAGCGCTTTCGCGACGGCGATCGTTTTCTCGGATTCTTCGAGGAAGCGTTTGCGAATGTCGGGAAGGGGATATTCAAACTCCTGCGCGAGATGCCACCAATCGGTCGCCGTCTTATAAAAATAGCCAACCGGATCGTCGGGATGGGAGGCGATGTATGAGTCAAACGACGCCAAGGCCTTGTCATATTGGAGCTGATACAACCACCATAAGCCTTGGTCGAGAGAATTTCCTGACGGAGGCCCATCGGAAGCCAACAGGGGAGCCGCTAAAAGGAACAACCCACCTAGAAGGACCAGAAAGTGTTTGCGCATGAGAAAGTAAAGATAACAAGGCGGAGGGCCTCCGCACAAGGTCATACGCAGCTCCCTGAAAAACGAAATGCCCGACCGTCTTGCAACGCAGAGCTGGGATCGGACACGCTCACAGCGGTGGGAAGAGCGCCTCTAAACCTTCTTGCCAGGGGAGAATGGTAATTTTCCCCACGAGGCGTCGGCGTGGTGCTCGGCAAAAACAATAGGCTTTCGCTTTTGGGTAATCCTTCATGAACGCCTTCAACCCGGAAAGATCTTTCTCATCGGGATTTTCTGAAGATTTAATTTCGATCGCGATCGGCGCGGTCCACGTGTTCCGGTAAAGGATCAGATCGACTTCCAGTCCGGAATTCGTCCTCCAGTACGCAAACTTGTAGGCGGTGCGCACATAATCGTTGAGACGGATCGCTTCCAGGATCACCCAGGTCTCAAACAATCGACCGAATCGGAAAGACGCTTCGGACAGGTCGACTTGGAGTTCCCCGCGCAAACTATTGAGCACCCCGGGATCAAAAAAATAATATTTCGGGGCCTGCAGCAATTGGCGCTTCACGGATGACGCCCACCCGTCCAACCGGAAGGCGACCAAGGTATCCACCAAAATGGAAAAGTAATCCTGAACCGTTGGCGAAGAGGCAATCCCTTGCCGTGCCATCTTCGAGAAATTAACGGGTTCCCCATGCAGCTGCGCGGCCAGCTCCAGAAAGCGCACGAACCCGTCCAATTTCCGAACCAACGCCTCCTGCTGGATTTCTTCCTTCAAATAGGTCGAAACGTACGCCTCCAAATACGCCTGCGGGTCGGCGCCCGTCAAGACAAGACCCGGCAACGTCCCGTACTGAAGCGCTTTTTTGAGGCGAAAGACTCCTTCGCGGTGCGTCAGCGGGTGCAGATGCGTGACATACGCCCGCCCCGCGAGGAGGTTGGCGCCGCCCCTCCTCAGCTTGCGCGCGCTAGAACCCGTAAGGATGAATTGAAATCGACCGGGAAAATCGTTCATGAGCGCATGGACTTCATTGAGCAGTGCTGGGACACGCTGAACCTCATCGATGAGAACCGGCAAAGGAGTGCGTTTTTTCCCCTGAGGAATGGCTTCCAGCTCTTCGCGTAAAAGCCCCGGACGGTTGAGATACCGAAGAAATGATTTTTCTTCGAGCAAGTTGATGGCATACGAACCCGGTTGACCGGCCAGCCATTGGTGCGCCAAAACGGTCTTCCCCGTTCCCCTGGCGCCAAATAAAAAACACGACCCTTTCTTTCCGAGGAGCGATTGCACCTCCAATAGCCGTTTAATCATGGTTTAAGAATACCATATAAATTTAAACCTACACTAATCGCCCTGAATAAGGCGTAGGCGCGGTTCTGGATGGCGACCGTCGTGTGTCGGATTCCGGCCCAGGGGCTCCCTCCATGAAAATAGATCGCGAGGCGTCGCTGGGGTTTTAGGCGCTCGTATTCGTTCTGTTGGAAAGCCTTTTATGAGAAAGATAAATGCCGTTGAATAGAAATGCGAGCGCTAAAGAAAACATTGAAAATAGGGTGACATCCTTTTTTGCTTCGACATGTTCAGACGCCTCTTCCATACCGACAATCCATTCGTGCAACAATCGATTCGCTTTGTATTCGGCTAAGAACTCCTGAAGGTTGAACGACGTCTGCGTTTTTAAAACCATCCGTCCAGTCTGTCGATAAAATAAGCGGCTTAAAAATGGTCTCATCGGAATTTGATTGGAGATAATCAGATCGTGCCGGACGGTCGGCGCGATCTCTGGATCATTTAGCGCCCTCCGTAAAGTTAAGGTCAATATCGCGGTTGGTTCGCTGAAATTTCGCCAGGATTCAAAAATCGCTTTTACCGCGATACGGCGCGTTCTAGGATTCGCATCTTCTAAACCTATGACGAGAATTTTATTGAGTTGATCCTCCGCTTCGTATGTCATAGGCTCCCGAGTCAGGGTGTTAAGAAAGTCGGGGTTATTCATTCCATTGGCTTTAATGTTTACAAGAAAATGCTTTAGAACGGAGATTTGCAAATCCATCGCTTGTGCAATGGCTGCGCTGCGTTTCTTAATTTGTGGCGTTGCGCCTTGTATTGCAAAATGGCGTATTTCGCTCGCATAAAGTTGAAGGTTAGGAGAACGAAGATTCAAAATTTGCCTTTCCCGATTTGCTTCTTCCTTAATAAAAGCAAGGTCGGCTTTGGGTGCATAAGGACGTTCAAAAACATCGTTATGACGATGGGAATACCGATAATAGGCATCCAAAAGGAATTCCTGCTGATAGATAAGCGAACTTAGGCTCACGCCAGCGAGCAGAAAGCCCGCAAAAGAAAAAAGCAATGGCTTTAAGGACGGACGAGGGCTGGAATACCAAAAGGGTCCGTTTGCCAATGCTTGGTCTTCAAAACACGAATAGCTTTGTTTTTTGATAGGAGAAGAAATAAGTGCGGCGCTCGACATGCGAGGAGTTTGTAGCACTATAAGCGCCACCACGAATGCAGCCATCATGGATCGCAAAGAAAGCGTTTTGTTCATTTTCTAAGAATAAACAATCTGTGTTACATTTTGAAGTCGCGCCTAAAGGCGACTGTCACCCGAAGACAACTAGCGGCGTCCCCCTGAGCAAAGCCAGTTCGCCCCTGCCGACGCCGAAATGTTTTGCTTGTCACAGCGTCAGAGGGGGAAATTCTTTTCCAAAACCCAGTCGGGGACCGGGGGGAGTCCTCAAAGGCTTTTTTGCATCTCTCATAGGAGATGCTTTATATTTCCATTGAGCGGTCTTCTTGATCAATTATCTTGGACTCACGAGTGCTTAAGCGGATCTCTCGGAACGACGCATAAACAACGTGGAGTGATGGTCTAAAAGCGCCAGCCCGCTGAACCCAAGAATCCAAATCACGGCCGACGCATCGAATCGGGCCAGAAAGACTCCAGCGACCACCGTAGCCAAGAAAAGAAAGGGCTGATGGCGGATTATGTCCCACAAGTCCTCGCTGGTTCCAAAAAAACTCATCGTAGTGGATCCCGGATGCTCATGGATATTTATCCTGGCCGCTACGATATTTGTACCGGGATGGCGCGGAGGAATGAGGCCGATTCGGGTGACTATTCTTGGCCCATGGGGAGTATTCACGATTGTTCGGATTCGTTTTTCCATCGGCCTGCTTTCGTCAACGACCTTTACATCATAACGCTGACGAGGGTCCATGTCCCGTATGCTTCGCAGCAATTGTAGAAAACTTGCAACAATCTCTTTGGCGGAAGAGCCCGCGACTTTCGTAGTAAGCGAAGCTGTTTGTCCCTTGTTGTCTAGACTCAAATCGTGTGAGACTTGGTTGACAAGTTTCATTTGAATGAGTAACCAAAGCCGCTTCATCGCCTCTTTCAGCGTTAGGTTTTTCGCCGGCTGCATTAACTCCTGCACACGATGATCGCGATACGAGCCCCACAGGAGTTCTGTTCCTAAATATTCGCCTTCACTCGAATAATCATGTTCATTGGCCCGGATTCCAGGCTGACCCGCCACAAGATTTCCGCGAAGATGAAAGTCCTCATGCTCAATCACAAACCCGAGATTCTGAACATGGTGTGTTTGATTCTCATGAACGAACAGAAGTAAATCGAGTGGAATAAAAATGGAAGGGATACCCATTTCCCGGCTCGTCACCTGACTCCCCGCATGAGCCAAAATCTCTGTTGTAACGAAATCCGGCTGATCCCCAAGCACAATCACAAAGCGCCTACCGCGAATGGTGGAGCGATGATGCGAGGTATCAATCACCCTCGATAAGAGAATTAGTCCCTTCCAAAGAGATGAAACGGTTTGTGGATCGGAAAGGTGTTGGATGAGTCGATTTCGGCCTTGCGTCGAGATCTCTCCTAAAAAAGCCGCTTGATATCGAGTCGCTTGCTCCTTTACGGATAAATGAGGGTCCATATAATATCCGAAGGATTGCGTGAGATCCAATGCGACCGCATCGCCCCCGCGAATAACTTCGGACAGTGCCTCATTCACGTTCGCCGGGCTGATCCGAGCCAAACTTTTATTTGCCGGATCGTTTTCATTATTCTTTGATTCCGCGATTGGAGGCATCCCCTTTGTGGCGATCAGCTCGGCATACGTTCTTTGAAAGGAATGTAAATTCATCGTGTCCGGGATATATCGCGCCGCACCTTCTTGAGGACTCAGGGCTTGCGCTGTAATTTGAAGAGGTTGATTTTGATCAGGAATTCGGTCCCAAGTCCCGAATGGGGAAAGTGCGGTAGCGGAGGTTGACTCCGCTACCAGGCAGATCGCCAGAAGAGAGGAAATAATGCGAGTGAAAATAATGTTCATGACCGAGTATGCAAACAGTATCAAGTTTCAATGGAATAGATAATCCGTCGAACGGGTAAAAATCACTAGGCCATAAGTCCTGAAGACAATGGGCAGTCGCTCTTTTAAGAACGACTGCCCCTTACCTTAAGGCGAGATCACAACCGGATCTATACCTGGCTGTCCCTACGCTCGCCCATGGCGAGCAGTCGGGACGCCGGAGCGCCTGTAGTCTGGCGCTCAGTTCAGCTAAACCCAGCCGCGGCGCTGGGCGGTACTCCCGCGTTTATAATCTAAAAAAGTCTTCTTCAAAGCGCTGTTCCGCCGAAATCCGACACACGACCGTCGGACCCGCCTGACGCAAAAGAAAATTATCAATCCTTGGTAACATCTCCTCATGATATGGCCTTTGTTTTTCCTCACGGACGCCGATAAAATGGTGGGGCAATAGGCCGCATCCGTTGCCGCGTTGTATCGAGACTTGAGTTCCTATCCTTTACCTGAACGGCAAGTCTTAACCCATAGCCTGAAGGACTACACTCAGTATGTGATCCCCTAAAGTTCTTGAATCAACCTTAGGCCGAAGTCCTGGCGAACTGTGAAAGATGATTTACCTGGAGAGGCGGTGCCTCTCCAGTGAGCGAAACCAAAGACATCTGGGTAAGGTCTTTACCAATGAATCGGACACTCTTTACAACACCATTACGCGCGACCGTGGCATGAAAGAGCTCTTCCATACTCGGAAAATCTACTCCGATGACGTTTCCCCCTCGCTTCGCAGCCTGAATACGTCCAGAGGAGGTTTTAGGCGTAATTGGCATCAAATCGTTGGCCTTCTTCTGCCAAACTTTTCAAAAAGATCTTGCATTAATTCTGTTAGTTATATATTAATATAATTAACGGAATTATGAAATTTAGCGAACTTGAGCATCGCATGAAGGGCCGCCCTTATTTTCGCTTCGATGATATGTCTAAGACGGGGGCGCCCCCAGCTCACGAGAAAGTCCAGCTGTCGCATTGGGTCAAAGAGGGAAAGCTGCTGCGCTTGAAACGGGGATTTTACGCCCTTGCCCCGCCGTACTCCCTTGAGGCTCCCGTGGCCTTGGGGCTTGCAGAACCCTTGTACCGCCCTTCTTACCTCAGCCTTGAATTTGCCTTAAGTCACTATGGTCTCGTGCCGGAAGCCGCGGGTCTGTTCACATGCGTCACGACAAGAAAAACGTCGCGCATTCAAAATACGCTGGGCGATTTTCGCTACCATCATATTCAAGAGCGGTACTTCTTTGGTTTCCACCGCCGAACGCAGCCGGTTCTCCATTGGATGGCCAGCCCCGAAAAAGCGCTGCTGGATTTCATTTATTTCAGTATTCCCAAAAAGTCACCACTCACAACCACTCTTTTGTTGGACAATTACC
>JAYWEN010000301.1:0-3434 GCA_043779245.1 Elusimicrobiota bacterium
CTAAAGGATGCTGTTCCGAAGATTGATGGCGTCACAACCTGCGAAAAAGTGGCATCAAAGTTGCAACGCGCGGCCTTAACGGACGAAGCGAGAATGGCAAGATTAGTCCCCGCACCTCCTTCCTAATCAATTCACGGACTTGTAACAAGACGTGATATCTATTGAAAATTCAATCCATTCCTTATAGACAATCGCGTGAGGGTCTATGCCTGAATCACGCGGAAGAATATTAATTGTTGATGATCAAGAACTCATACGGGAGTTGGTGAAAGTCCGTTTATCCAAATGCGGTTTCACCGTATTTGAAGCCTCCAATGGAATCGAAGGGTATGAACAGATCAAAGCGACGCACCCTGACCTTGTGATCTGTGATGTGATGATGCCTCAAGAAGACGGCATCACCTTCTGCCGGAAACTGCGTTCGGAAGGGGACCTGATCCCCTTTATATTTCTAACAGCCAAAGACCGATCCCATGACGTTGTCGTAGGACTGGAATCGGGCGCCGATGAATATTTAGTGAAGCCTTTCGACATGAGTGAACTCGAAGCGCGGATCCTGGCTCTGTTGCGCCGAACGAAAAAGCCAACGTAGCATGCGCGTTCCAGAATATGTGATCCAGTGGGTCGGTGACTCGTTGTTTTACGCGGTCGCCCTTGTCACCACCTACTTGGTCATTCAAAAGAGCGTTCGAAATATGGCCGGGAGATATCGTCGCTTCCGTGAACGCTTTTTTAGTCCGAGACTGGTGCTATTTCTCTGCCAAGACGCCAACGAACAGGCCTTAAACGATTTGCGTCCTCGTCGCCCGGGGGATCGATCGGTCCTCTTGAAACTATTAATGGCAGGCGCTGAAAATATTTCCGGAGACACGGCCGAACGCTTAGAAGAAGCCTTTGAGCGATTCGGTTTTGTGCATGACGCCGAACGCGGCCTGAAAAGCCGACGTTGGTGGCTCAGGGCAGAGGCTGCTTATTACTTGGGAGTCATGCGATCAACCCATTCTTCCCAAGTCCTTCGCCATGCGCTCGTGGACCACTATCCAGAAGTCTCGGTGGCGGCCAGCCGAGCTCTGGCCGACATTGAAGGCACACATGCATTTCCTGATATTCTTCGGAACTTTAAAGACTCCTCGCGATGGGCCAGTCACGAAGTGGCCGATATATTTATAGGAATGGGGCCCCACGTGTGCCCGTTACTTCTTGAGCACATCGATATATTGTCTGCTGGAGCCCAACGCTTAGTCATTGATGTCGTCGCTTACTTCCATGACGCCGCTTCCTGTATTTCACTTTTGAAGTTTTTGAAATCACCTGACGTGGAAGTGCGTGCTCGAACGGTCAAGGCGTTGGGTTCCGGGGGGGATCCGCGCGCTGTTCCAGATCTACTTTTACGCCTTGAAGATACGTCATGGGAGGTTCGACTTTTAGCCTGCGTGGCGTTAGGGACCATTCAGGACGTTTCCTCCATTCCCTCTATAAGCCGGCGGCTCACCGACCGCAAATTGCGGGTGAGGGTCACCGCCGCGCAAACGCTCAAAAGGATGGGGCCTGCAGGGCGGCAAGCATTGGCTGAAGAATACCGATTTGCAAAAGCTCCTGCGCGTGCATGGCTAAAGCAGTTCTTGGCTGGGATGTTGATTGTCTTGGGACTCTCTGTGCCATTCATTCAAGTTCCCGTGGCTCGGGCAGATTCAACAGCCCCCACGGTGGTCGACGAAATCCAAGCATTTAGTTGGCGAGATTGGGTTCCTCCAGCTGTTTTTCGCCTTCAGTCTTTGGCGGCGGAATATCCGGCCTATCAATGGACTGGACGTGGTGTCCAACGCTGGTTGGCGTATCGGCGTCAAGGCGATCTGCCCATTTTTCTACAAAAGTTTCTTTATTTTTACGATAACACCGTCATACTTTACTTTTTGGTCCTTAATTTGACCTACGTTGTACTCTTTGTCATCTCCTACGTCGCTATTTCACGCTACTTACGGCGAGCACGGATTCCCTATTCCCGCACACTCCTACACTCGCCGATGGTCCCTCCCATTTCGATCTTAGTCCCGGCCTACAACGAGGATAGCGTGATCGTTGAAAGCGTGCGGTCCTTCTTGACTCTGCGTTACCAACAATTTGAAGTGATCGTTATTAACGATGGATCCCATGACCGGACGCTCCAGCGCCTACAGAACACCTTTGAGCTCAAGTACGTGAAGAGGCCGAACCCCGGATATCTCGCCTGCTCAGGCGTACGGGGGGTTTATGAGTCGGCCATGCATCCGAATCTTGTCGTGATCGATAAAGCGAACGGGGGTAAATCAGATGCGTTGAATGCGGGTCTTAATTATGCGCGCTATCCCCTTTTCTGCAGCGTAGACGCCGACTCCATTTTGGAGCCGGAGGCGCTGTTGCGGGTCGTAAAACCCTTCATGCAAGACCCGACCATCGTGGCGGTGGGGGGGGTCATTAGGATTGCCAACGGAAATAAGATTCGTGGCGGTTCTCTTGAGGAGATTCGTCTTCCAGACCATGCTCTCCCCATGATTCAAATCGTGGAATACATGAGAGCCTTCTTTTCTGGACGCATGGGATGGAGCGCGCTAGATGCGCTCCTTTTGATTTCTGGCGCTTTTGGCCTGTTCCAAAAAGAAGCGGCCATTCGCTGCGGCGGATACAGGACCGACACGGTCGGCGAAGATATGGACCTCGTTGTGCGCATGCACAAATCGTTGCGCGAAGAAAATATTCCCTATCGGATGGTGTTTATCCCTGATCCTATTTGCTGGACCGAAGCCCCCGAATCCCTTGCAGTCCTCAAAAACCAGAGAGATCGGTGGCAGAGAGGCTTGGTTCAAACTTTGGCGCGGCACATGATGATGCTGTTTAATCCGCGCTACGGAGCCGTTGGGCTCATCGCTTTTCCATACTTTGTCTGCTTTGAAATGGTCGGGCCCGTTATCGAATTTGGCGGTTATGTGGCCATGACGTTATCGATCTTGCTCCTTCCTGTAGATATGGTGTTTATCAAGCTATTCTTTTACACCGCCATCCTGTTCGGCGCTCTCATGTCTATCGGCGCCGTACTACTAGAAGAAATGTCATTTCATCGCTACCCCCGGGTCCGTCACCTTTTGATCCTTGTCTTCACCGCCTTTATGGAAAACTTTGGATACCGCCAGCTGAATGCCTGGTGGCGCTGTAAAGCTGTTTTCATGGCATTTAATAAACAGATGCGCTGGGGAAATATGGCCCGAAAGGGATTTTCCGCAGGTGTGGTGGTAGGTTTTATGATCGGTGCAGGGCATGCCTTAGCCTCCTCAGCATCCCCCGCTGCCTTAACAACCGGTCAACTCTATAATTTGGGAAATGAACGGCGTCTGAACGGAGATTTGGAGGCGGCCAAAGAGGCTTTCACAAAAATGCTTGCCCAAGATCCTAAGAGCGGA
>JAYWEN010000302.1:0-3284 GCA_043779245.1 Elusimicrobiota bacterium
GCAACAAGAACAAATGAAATCGAAAATAGAAAGTGTTTATAAAGAAAAGTCGGGAGCCGTCTCCAGCCGATAAATCAGGCGTGATGTCCACGCATTAGAAAACAGCCCTTGAGCCCCGCCACACAACCGGCGGGTCCGCTGGATGTGGCGGAAATCGAGGGCTGTTTTTTTTGCTGAAGGTTTCCCTTGTAGATTGGAGAGACGTCCGCTAGAATCTCAGCACGAATGGCCCTTTACGAATATCTCTGTGCAGATGCCAAAGGTCAGCAGAAACGAGGGACGATGGAAGCCGCCGACCCGAGCGATCTGAAAGGGGCGCTTGCGATGCAAGGCCTTCTCGTGATCTCTTGGCATTTGTATGGATCAGCCCCTGAATCTCCTAAAGTCCCGAAAGACCCCACTGCGGACAAACTCACGCCCCCCGTGACACCCAAAGACGAGATCGCAACACCGGAAAACGACCACAATGAACTCGGGAAAGAAACATCAGAAGAATCTCTGAGGAAATTTTATTCTGAAAAAGACCTGACCAAGTTCCAAAAAGTGATGGCCTTTCTACGGACAACGACAGGGCTTGCCTTGCTGGCTTTTTTTCTGCTCGTCGCGGCGGCCGGAGATTATTATTTTCTAACGATAGTGAACCCTTTCAAACCGCAGGCGGATCCCAACAGTCTCTCCTCAAAAATTCGAGCGATACATCCAGGCATGGAACGGCAGGAGGTTGAAGCCTTTTTGCGGCGGCAGGGAGGATTACACCCGTCGTCAAATACTCGATATCTCGCGGGACCATCGGTCTGGGTGACCATCAGCTTCGATGCCGATGGCGGCCCATGGAATCCGCATAACCGTGTCATCGGGACACCTCATTTTGAAACGCGTGTCACAGACTAACCGAATCGTCTAATAGGTTGTCCACGAGAATCCGCGCACATCTTGATGCGCACAGGTCGGCATGACATCTCCCATTGTCTGGCTCTGACCCACATAAAAGGCAGAAACGTTATACGTCCATCCGCCGCCTTGACCTCCCAGATCTAACGTGTTGACAGCCGCCCCCATCGATCCTCCAGGAGCAAACTGAACCTGAGCTACAAAGTTTGATGACGGGTGACCTGAGCTGTTAAAGGTGAGGGGGAAAAGAGCCGGCGGAATTGTTAAAAGATAGCGTCCTGAGGTCGTCAACGAATTCAGTTGACTGTCGGCCGGGGAAGGATAGACGCCGTTGTTATCGGCATAGTAAATACTCATCGCCGAGCGAATGGCTCCTAAATTACCTTTCGTGTTCCCCTCTTTCGATTTCGCAATCAAATCCGAAAACATAGGAATGGCTATAGCGGCCAAGTAGCCGACAATTGCCATCACGATGCAGAGCTCCACTAAGGTAAAACCAGACGTTCCTCTCTTCATGCTTTGGCGAGTATAGCGTATGGACGTACGACAGGCAATATCGCCTTGCATGGAAGCGAAATTCCTGCTAGAACGGTTCAGGATGTCTGTCACCTTGTTGGTCATCGATGAGGATGCTGCGCTTGTAAAGTCGCTGGAACGAACGTTCCAATTCTGCGGCTATAAAGTTCTCTCGGCTTCAGACGGAATGAAGGGCGTCCAAAAAGCGATCCGTCATAAACCAGATTTAATCATCATCGACCCGCGTTTGGCAGGGCTCGAGGCCCATTCGCTTTTTAAAAATTTAAAGCGCTCGCTTGTAACGAGGGCCATTCCTGTTCTCATTCATACAGACCGTCTGGACGCCTCGTCCAATCGGTTCCTCGAAACCGCACCGGGCAACCGGACTTTTGTACGGAAGCCTTCGGACCGCGAACATCTCCTATTTCAGACTTTTGATCTCCTCAGCACAATGTCGTCCGGGACGAACGCGCGTCCGGATGAAAAGATTGTCGCGAGCGGAGATTTCAAAAGTCCTGAGACTCCTGCTGATCTCAGAGTTCCTCACAAAAAAACAAACTCTCGATAACGGGGTCGGTTGTACAATAATTCAATGGATCGCTCTTCTAAAAATAGCTCCGCACGAATTCTGGGAACGACTTGCCTTGTTTTGCTCGCCGTTTTAGCTTTTTGGAAAGGATGGACCTTATTTAATGGCAGCCCGAAAGTGGTATTGGAGCCTATCGTACCGGGGATTGTCGCTCCCCCTGCCCCCTCACCTAAACTAGAATCTCGCCCGGCGCTTCCGATGAAGTCGGCTCAGAAACCGCTCGTGCTTTCTCAGGCCAAGCCTCAGCACGAGATAAAAAAGGAAGTTCGGGCGGCACCAACCTCCGGGCAGCCCATCCCGCCCTCTCCGATTCCGTCTCCAACGATTGGGACGCCGCCCCTACCCGCGCCGCCGACTGAGCCAAAAGAATGGACCGGAAACGCCACGGCCATTACGCATGTTGGCCAAATTGTCGTGCGAAATGATCGGCAGTGGATTCACTTCTGGTCGGAGCATCGCCCGCACGAGGCGGCGCCTGAAGTGGACTTCACCAAAGACATGGTACTTGGGGTTTTCGCAGGCCCGCGACCCGCCGATCCATTTTCCATACGGATCACTGACGTCCGTTCCGATGCCGACAAGCTTTTAGTGTATTACCGCGAGCGGTTGCCCCCGGTTGGGACCTTTGCCGTCAACGTGACTGTATATCCCTACTTCATCAAGGTCTATCCCCAATCCAATTTGAAGGTGAAATTTGTTCCGCAAGAGCCTGAAAATGTCTCGCGTTAGACCATGAGCGGCTTTTCGGTCCCCCAACTGTCCGTCCAGGACGCGGCTACGCTGCTCAAATCCAATCCAGCCGCCAAACTCTTAGACGTTCGCACTGAGGAAGAGTATTCAACTGCGCGAATTCCCGGGTCAACGCTCGTCAGCCGCGAAGAGCTTTTGGCGGAGATCCTGAAACTCCCTCGCGACACGCCGCTCGTGGTGCATTGTCATCACGGATTTCGTTCGCTCTCAGGCGCAGGTTATTTTCTTCAGCAAGGATTTAACGAGGTCTACAACTTGGCGGGAGGAATTGACGCCTGGAGCCAACAGATTGATCCTTCGATTCCGAGATATTAGCGGGCTAACGGTGGGGCTTCCGAATAGCCGGGTGATACCAGAATACCACTGCAACAACGGCCGAAAAAAGTACCGTATTCACGACCCCGAACGCTGCTAATATCGGGTCTGACGATATAAGACTCGACGGAAGCATCCCCAGAATGCAAACATAAATCCCGACAACCCAGACAAGACTAATATCCTCAGAGGATTTTCGTTTGACAATCCTTGCGATGAGCGG
>JAYWEN010000303.1:0-2313 GCA_043779245.1 Elusimicrobiota bacterium
GTAGAAGAATTCCAAACCCGAGGCGATCAAGTCGCAAGTGCTCCAGGAGAGTTTGCGCTGATTGAGCAGGTAGAGGAGATAATCCAGAACCCTTTTTTCCTCGATCAAGTCGGGCGATTGTTTATAGTATTTAGCCAGCCCAGTAACCGCCCAAAGATACGATTGCTGGGTCCTATCGGCAAGCCGCCTGAGTTGCATGTCACGAACCATCCGTTGTCGCAGTGTCGTCATAATGCCTCCTGTGAGATAAGTAGAAATCCTCTGGACGTTGGTGTGAAAGACCAACGCCCGGAGGGAGGCATTATTATCGGCTTGGAAGATTACGGCACTGTGGCGAGAACACCCTTCACAACAAGAAAATCAGGACGTTTAAAAGCAGGAACCTTGCCGCGCGCCGTATCCGCGCGGCTGGCTACCGCAAAGCGGTTTCGTTCAACTAATGGGCACCGTCGGGAATATTTTGACGGTTTCTGGCTCTAACCATATGGAGGCTATTATGACAACGGACAACAAACCACGCAGGATCATCACCCGGGTTTCTGAAACGGAGTTCCAATGCTTTCTGACATTGGTCCAGTCCCTCACCACCACCCGCTGCCGGATGATGAGACATCTGATCCGGGAACGACTTGGGATGGGGCCCGACTTGCTTGGGCAAGACATCAAAACAATCGGGGAGGGTGTGTACCAGTTGGGGGCCTTGGGACGAACGCTCAACCAACAACAACGCGCGGTGAACAGCGGACAGATAATAGCCGGACCGCTAGATGCGCCGTTGATCGGACAAGTTAAAGATCAAATCAAGCACTTAGAGAGCCAATGGATCGCTGCCGTTAAGCGCTCAAGAAACGAGGGGACTGGAAGACGGGGAGGTAACCCATGAGCGGGCTTAACTTCGAGAAGACGAAGATCGTCAAAGGCCGTGGCCTGTCCGTAAAGATACCGCTAGTCGAACGCATGAGGGCCGCCCGAGGCGTACCTCAAGCGGTTGTGAAAGTAATCAGCTACGGGCACGGAGCCAAGAGCGTTAGTGGAACGATAGACTACATCAGCCGCGAGGGGGAGCTAGAGCTTGAAACAGAGTCCGGAGATCTCGTCCAAGGCCGCGAAGAGCGCAAGGAGTTAGTTCGGAATTGGTCGCGTGACTTTGGTCAGAGAAAAGAAAGTCGGGACAGCGTGCATATCGCGTTCTCGATGCCGAGAGGGTCCGATCCCGAAGCGCTAAGAAGGGCGGCGCGAGCAGTCTTGACCGAATACTTCGCCGGTCACGAGTTCGTGTTCGCCGTTCATCAAGACCGCCCGCATCCTCACGCCCATGCGGTAGTTAAGATGCGCAGCCGAAAAACGGGAAAGAAACTACGGCTCAACAGACCGGAGCTTCACAAACTACGGGAAGTCTTTGCCGAAGCCGCGCGTGAGCAAGGCGTGATGCTCGCGGCTTCCCCGCGCGCGGCCAGAGGCGTCGGGACCAAAAGCATAAGACAGGTGATTTATAAGCTTCATCAAAAGGGGATTGTGCCGCGAGTTGAAAAAGAGACGGCCCGCGAGATGCTGTTTAAAATGGAGCATGGAGGCCTTAAAGAAAAACCCTGGGAACGCGCCATCCAGGAGAGAAACGAAAAAGAACGGGAGGCATACCACGAAGAAGGGGAAAGACTGCGCGCCGCCGCCGTAAATCAAGAACCCAGATTACGCGCAGCCATGCTCAAAGCCGCAGCCGACCTCGAACGGTATTCAAGGATGATGCCGAAGCCCAAGACAAGACGGCAACTCATGTTGGAGAAAGCACGAAAGGCAGGCGCGAAAATACCAGAACCTCCCCGAAAGAACTACAAAGCGCCGGAGAGCGACCTTGAACGCTAATAGGAGTGGGAATGTTGAGCAACGTTATATGAGCCTGGATCAGGCCGCCCATTATTTGGCTCTTTCACCCAAGACGCTCTATAAATGGGTTTCGCTGAATCAAATCTGCGCTCACAAACTCGGACGGGTTTGGCGATTTGATAAAGAGGAACTGGATCGGTTCGTTCATTCGTCGTCAGGGACAACACCAAATGCTTTCTGCTATAATTCGCCGTCGTCGAGAAGTGCGGTGGGTTTTAGTCGGAAAGGAGCTTAAATGCCTATACGACAAAATTCATCCGGCCATTGGTTCTTCCGATTCACCTATCGCGGCGATAGCTTTTTTCAAGGCGGTTTCCGCACCAAGGAGCAAGCCTCCCTTGCCGAAATTCGAGCCAAAGATAAAGCCATCAATGGGGAGTTTCTTCCTCAGAGCCGTAACCGTGAGATGACTTTTTCCGAAGCGGTAGA
>JAYWEN010000304.1:0-2485 GCA_043779245.1 Elusimicrobiota bacterium
GACCGCAGCCAAACAGTGGCCGCACTTCCGACGCTTCTTTCACAGTTACGGGCGAAGGGTTTTGAGTTCGTAACGATTCCGGAACTTTTAAAACTAGCCCCTGCCAGTCCTCTGCTGACCTCTCGCTAATACCCTATTTCGGGCCACTCCGGCGGGATGAGACTTTCTGGTACAATACCGTCCACGATGAAGCCAAAATTTGCCCTTAAAAACGATGCGTTCGTCGTCGAAAACTACAACCACGCGCGTCCGTTCGCGAGTTTTCTTCCCGGGATTTCCGGTGTTTTTGGTAAACCGATGTGGGTGTTCTACGCCAATCGAGGCCAATGCATCTCAAGCTTTGGTGTCCGTAACAAAAACGGATCCATGCTTGAGTTCTACCCGGCCAATAAAGCGTACACCGCCACTCCTCTTTTAGGGTTCAGAACGTTCATTCGGTACAAGAAAGGTGGGAAAACTCTGGTCTACGAACCCTTCCGAATGAATCCAACGGATGACCAGGACGCGCGACAAATCCTGCGCATCCGACCGCATGAAATCGAGATCGAGGAAACGAATAGAACGTTGGGGATTCGAATTACAGTCATTGTCTTCAATGCCCCAAACGACGATCTTCCCGTTCTCGTTCGCCAGGTACGAATTGAAAATACCGGCCGGCGTGCGTTTCAGGGAGAGATACTCGATGGCCTTCCCCAAATCGTGCCCTTCGGCCTGAACGAATACTTGCTTAAACAAATGTCCCGGACGATGGAAGCCTTTGCCGAGGTCCCGCATGCTGAGGAGAATCTTCCTTTCTTCAAGTTGAAGACCGAACCCTCCGACAAGCCCGAGGTTCAGTGGATTACGGGTGGGTTTTTCAGTTTTTCAATCAAAGGGGAGAAGAGTTTAAAAGTCTTGGTCGATCCGGAAAGTGTTTTTGGAACGGACACGAGCTTTCAGTCTCCTTTGACGTGGGCGACAGGCAAATCAGTCGCAAACCTGCCGCAACGCACAGAATCGCGCTTCGATGCGGCTTTTGCCTACACACCTCTCTCCATCGTCCCGGGGCACAGCGAGCATTTCGCGTCCTATTATGGACAGTCTGACACATGGGACTTGGCTTCTGCGTTTCGTAAGCGGGTGCTCGTCTCAGGGTCTTACGCGGAAGCTAAACGCACGGAAAATGCGCTTGTACTTTCCAAAGTGACTGATGTCTTTGCGATTCATTCGTCCTCGTCGGTTCTCGACGCGTACTCCCGACAATCGTATCTCGACAATGTCCTCCGCGGGGGGCAGCCGATCGTGCTGTCCGACGGAAACGCCTCTCAAATGTTTCATGCGTATTCACGTAAGCACGGGGATATGGAGCGTGACTACAATTTTTTTGAATTGTCGCCCACCTACTTTTCACAAGGCAACGGCAATTTCCGAGACGTGAATCAGAACCGCAGATCGGAGACGTTCCTGCATGCGGACCTGGGCACGGGAAATATTGAGACTTTTTTTAATTTGATGCAGCTGGACGGCTACAACCCGCTGGTTATTCAAAATGAAAAGTTTCAGGTCGGCGGAAAGTTTGTCCGTCCGGGCGACTTGTTTGAAAAGCTTCTCAAATCCAGTGGGAATCGACAAGATGCCTATCAGCAGTTAGCGCGTACCCTCGCCCACGCCAAGAAAATCCAAGACGCGACGCATGGAGAAGGCTTCTGGGTCGATCACTGGATTTACAACCTTGATCTACTCGAAAGCTTTACCGCCGTGTATCCCGAGCAGCTGAAATCGCTGTTCGTCGATCGTCGAGATTTCACGTATTACGATAACGACCACATCGTACAGCCACGCGATAAGAAATATATCCTTCGGTCCGACGGTATGGTGCGCCAGATGCATGCGGTCGTCAAAGACCATGAAAAGGGTCAACTGCTCCATCGACGCAAAGAAGATCCGCATAAAGTGCGTACGCATGGGGGCACGGGAAATATTTATCAAACATCACTCTTGGCCAAAATTCTTGGCTTGATTGGCATCAAAGCTGCCACCTTGGATCCTTTCGGGATGGGTTTGGAAATGGAGGCCGAAAAGCCAGGCTGGTGCGATGCGCTGAACGGCCTTCCGGGTCTTTTAGGATCAAGCATGAATGAAGCGTTTGAGCTGCGCCGCTGGGTGGGTTATGTGCTCACTCATCTGCCACAGATTTTGTCATCGGAAGAGACCCATCGCGTGGCGGAAGAAGTGGCCGAGCTGCTCAAAGCCGTTGGCGAGGCGCTCGCGCTTTCTCGTCCAGGTGATTTCATGAAGACCTGGGAAACCTTAGCCTCTGTGAAAGAAAACTTCCGTGAGAAAACGCGTCTTGGTGTGACGGGTGAGGAAGTGAGCCTCAGCCGCAACGAGATTGAAACGTTTCTAAAGAATGTCGAAAAAACATTAGACTCTGGACTCGCTCGTGCTTTTACCTCAGATGGACTTTGCACGACCTATTACATCAATGAAGTGGCGGAGTTTGAGA
>JAYWEN010000305.1:0-16277 GCA_043779245.1 Elusimicrobiota bacterium
TAGATCATGGTAACGCAAGTCTGCAGGGTCTCAAACGATTTGTCGAGGTTAAAGTAGCAGTAAAAAGTGAGTTAAAAAGAGGTCGCGTTTTGGTTAGAGAACCCAGCGGAAGCTTTTTTTCATGGCATCGAACTGTGGGCGAGTAGCGTTCCAGTCTTCGGGCGGCGCTGAGAAAACAACCTGCGTCAACGTATCCTTGTCGGAAACAAAATAGCTTTCTTCCCGGCGACCATCTTTGGCTTGGCCAGTCACCAGAGTCGCTTTTCGTCCAGCAAGAGAGGATGTGGTGGTTTGATAGCCATTGGGATAAAGCGGCGTGAGAGTGGCACGGCTGATGTATTCCTCGAGCGGCGCCACGCGCGGTTCGCGAGTCGCCGAGAACGTGACGAGAGGCGCTGGAGCACGGGAAAGCGTGAAATTCACGGCTCCTGAGTTCTTCGTTTCTTTAAATTCCATCATCGTCCAGGCTTGCTGAATTCGTAAGTGGATTTTAACAATATGGTTTTCGTAGATTTTCCAATGCGTATCGGCCGGGTCGGGGAGGGATGTGGATTGCTGAGTAGCCGACGAATCACTTGGTTCTTCTCGGTCTGGCGGAGCATTTTGTCGCGATGGTATGGTGATGGCCGGTGTTTCGTCAGCCGAAGAAATGACGGCAAGCCCAAAAATGAGAATTGAACTACAAGCTAAGCTCTTAAAGACCCCTACCATGTGTGTGTTATACGTTTTATTCGTGACCCAGCAAAGCGATTTCAAGCCGCTTCTTAGAGAGTGCCCCCTCGCGAATCACGGTGAATGGATAATGGGATAAATCGACCACGGACGAGGCTTTCTTGCCTCTGCAAATACCTCCATCCACCATCCAATCGACTTGATCGCCAAACAACGCAGCGGCTTCCTCGCCAGAGACGGCGGGGTTTTTCCCGGAAAGATTGACGCTTGTCGTCGCGAGCGGAATGCCCACTTTCTTTAGAAGGGTCAGCGCGAGCGCGTGATCAGGAATGCGCACGCCAATGGTCGATAAGCCTCCGGTGACGATGCGTCCTAAGGCGGAGGCTTTTAAAACCAAGGTCAGAGGCCCGGGCCAAAATAGTTTGGCCAGTTTTTCAGCTTCGGGTGGAATCACTTCGACAAGCGGTTGTGCGGCCGCGAGCGTGGGGACGAGAAGCGCCAAGGGTTTGCGTCCGTGGCGGCCTTTCAACGCGTAAATACGCCGGATGCCAACGAGCGAAAAAACACTCGTTCCAATACCGTAAACCGTTTCCGTCGGAAAGATAGCCACGGCGCCGGCTTTAAGATCGGCGACCAGTTGAGCGAGTACTCGTGGTGGAAGCTTATGTCCGGTAGCGCGCGTTGATGTCGACATATTGGCCGGTGAAGTCGCAGGTCCAGTAGAAGCCTTCGGCTTTTCCGGCGTGCAATTGAATGAGGAGCGTGACTTCTTTGGCTTTGAGCGGCTCACGCGCCTTTTCCGCTGAAACCGAAGTGGGCGCTCCATGGCGGAAGACGCAGAGTGTGCCGAAAGAAATGTCAGCTTTGGCTGGATCAAAGTGAACTCCCGATCGTCCCATAGCCGCCAGGATTCGACCCCAGTTTGAGTCTTCGCCATAAGCGGCGGTTTTCACGAGGGGCGAGGTGGCGACGGTCATGGCCATCTTTTGCGCGTCGGCGACGGACTTGGCGCCTTCGACCCGGATCTCGAGAAACTTACTTGCGCCTTCACCGTCTTTGGCAATTTTCTTCGAAAGCTCGATGCTGATTTGGCGCAAGGCATTGGAAAAAGCTTCCCGATCCTTCGGCGTTTTGAGGGAAGCGCCGGAGGCGCCGTTGGCCAATAGAAAAACGCTGTCATTGGTCGACATGTCGCCATCGACAGTCACGCGATTAAAGCTTTCGGTCGTCGCTTGTTCGAGGAGAGGATTAAGCTCTTTCGCGCTCGCGTCTAAATCCGTGAGCAGAAACGCGAGCATGGTCGCATGCTTTCCTTTAAGAGTGCCGGTCAATGTCATTTGCGGATGAATCATGCCGGCGCCTTTGCAGCAGCCCCAAAGCCGGACTTCTTTGCCGCCAATTTTCACGGTCGCATGTGCAATTTTCACCGTCGTGTCGGTCGTCATGATGGCTTCGGCGGCTTTGTGAAAGGAGTTGTAGAGGATTCCATCGTCTCCGAGAAGTTTCTTGGAAAGCATGGGAATTTCATCCGCCAATAGATCCATCGGCATGAAGTCGCCAATGACGCCGGTCGAAGCAATCAGAATTTCCTTCTTCGTCACGCCGAGCGCTTTAGACGCCCAGTCGATCGTTTTCTTAGCTTCGCGAATGCCGCGTTCGCCTGTGCAGCAGTTGGCGCAGCCTGAGTTCACCATGATGACCCGTGCTTTACCGCTTTTCAAAATCTCTTGATCGATTGGAATGTGAACGCACTTCACAACATTGGTCGTGAAGCAGGCGGCCGCGGAGGCCGGTGTTTCCGAATAAAAAATGGCCATCCCATGCCGACTCGGGCGCGGCCGATCATGGCGCGGAAGTCCTGACGCTCTAAATCCAAGGGGAAGTTGACTCATTACAATGTGATGAGGTGGTATTTCATGGACTGGAGACATTGTACTTGGTCGACGAAATATTAGAAATAGTCCGATCGGTTCGGGCAGCAGGAGCCGACGTCATAATAAACGTTTGAGGGGGGTTATTCTAGTTTCTTCAGGATGTGGGTCCAGGCCGTGGTTCTGCGAAAGCATCGACGAAGGACTTTCTCAGTGCAGGATCGGTTCATATGATAGCCATCCATAAACTCATCTTCGGAACAGCCGAATTTTTCTCCGTCAAAAGCGTCGCATACCTGGAGAGCCGGAAGTGATTCCTTGAGATGTTCGAGGGGCGTAAAAAAATTGTGGGCCAATTCCTGATCAAGAGTCCATCTCTTTAAATCGTGAAAGGCACGCGGATGTATTGGCGGTATAAGAACCATGACATGAACTTTTTCTTTCAGCATGTCTGCGATCACGGCGCGAAATAAGGCCTGTCTTTCCACGTCCAAGGTCCAGTCTTGGACTCGCTTTTTAAATGGGAGGGCACTTAATGCATTTATGCCATCGGAACGTCCGGGTTGTCCTATGAGTTCCGCGGCATCGAGCTGATCAATGCTGTAGGTCGTGCCGTCCCAGTGCAACCCTCTCACATGGCTTGGTGTGCGCGATTCGGGTAAGAGGTATCCCCTAGAACCCTTTTCTAAATAGAGGGTATGGAGAGAAGAAACCGCGAAAAAAAATGCATCCATCGATATCAATTCGCGCGCGTGACTCCATAGATTGCATAGGTTGTCATACCAAAGGGATCGAGACGACTGAAATTGATGTAACAATTTGGCGTTCATACGCCAAGCTCCAAAATCAAATTCCCGGTTTAGAAACCAGGGGTCGGCATAAATCACGAGATACGGTGGTACTTTGTGGAGGTTTTTGAGCGTCTGCCAGAACGCGGCATAATCTTCCACACCCTCTAACGAAACCCAACAGTTCAATGGCCTCATGTGGGGCGAGAGCATAAGGTAATCTGTGAAATAGAGTCTGGAGCTGCCAAAAAAGACGATATCGGGAGTTGGGGTCAATTCAAGTTGCGCGAGGCGAAAGTTTCTAAACTCAGTCGCAGTTAATTCCTGTGGCCAGCGCAAATATGTTTTGGCGGAAGAGAGCTCTTGGTTCGGCCAAAGCCAAACTTCGCCTTTGCGTATTTCTCGCTGCGCGAACGCATCATGTCGATGCCATATATGGTCCGTGTCAGTCCAGAAGATGACGAGGGTCACGAACAACAATTCCAAACCGATCGTACGGAAGAAGAGCTTCATCGAAAATATTGATTGTTCGCCATCATCTCTATCCTAAAATTGAAAATAGAGAAACATAGAAGTCTGATTCAAATATAAAAGTGAAGTTGCCGTGAGCGTTCCTAAGGCAACCTGTTCGACGGACGTGAGGTCCGCCCAATCACGTCGACTACTGGCATTTGGAAACGCGTTCACAAACCAAAGTCCCAAGACGACGAACCCGAACATTGACGGAATGAATCCGGAGAATTCGCCCAAATCTCCAAACCACCCGCAGAGTCCAAATGCCGCCATGAGCCATTTTGTGGCCATCGGGAAATTGTCCGATCGAAAGAAGACCCACCCCAGTGAAACTAGAATAAAGGTGAATGAACGCTGAATTATAGTTGGCCAAGTGTCCCAGGTCTTTTGATTTAGGGAATAAAAAATGAGTAAACAGCCGTGATAGATTCCCCAAGCCGCGAACGTCCAGTGAGCCCCGTGCCAAAGCCCGCCGAGAAACATGGTCACCAGAAGGTTGAATGCTTGCCGGAAGGGTCCTCCGCGGTTGCCCCCTAGTGGGATATAGAGATAGTCCCGCAACCAAGAGCTGAGAGTCATGTGCCACCGTCTCCAAAAATCACGCGGATTGGCCGCTTTATAGGGGCTGTTGAAATTTTGCGGCAGCTCAATGCCCAGGAGACGTCCCAAGCCAATGGCCATATCTGAATATCCGCTGAAATCGAAATAAATCTGGAGCCCATATCCGAAAATGGCCAGCCATGCGGGAATAAATCCCAGGGTTTTGGGTTCCAATAGAAAATCCATCATCACGCCAATACGGTCAGCCAAGAGAATCTTTTTGCAAAGCCCGATCGCGAAAAGGAAGATGCCGCTTTCCCACATCGGCGTCACCCCCTCTTCAGAAATGTGATCCAGTGCTGGTATGAGCTGGTGGTGACGCGTGAGCGGACCGGCAACCAAATGAGGAAAAAAAGAAACGAAACTGGCAAATTTAAAAAAATTCTTCTCGGCCTTCGCGTGGGAGTGGTAAATATCAATCATGTAGGAGAGCGTCTGAAACGTGTAAAAAGAAATTCCCGCTGGCAGCGTGACCAAGAAGAATGCTGCCCCCGCACCATGCGGTGTCATTCCGAGCCAGGATCCAATATGTTGGCTTAGCTGAACCAATAGGCCGGAGTATTTGAAGTAGATCAAGAGACCAAGATTTCCGCAAAGGGAAATGCCTAATATAGTTCGCCGCCTGGAGATTGAAAGTGTTTTCTCCATCCATAGGGCCAGGTAGAAATCAAGGGTTGTCGTAATGAGCATCGGAATCAGAAACCACGCATGACCGACCATGGCATAAAAGACAAAACTAGAGCAGGCGATCCAAATCAGAAGTGGTTGTTTCCTCAAATGACATGCCACGAGAAGAACGATAGGAAGGAAAAAGAGAATAAATTGAAAGGAAGTAAATAGCATGAACCGGCTAAGTTTACTAGTCTACTGCGGAATTGCAATCTCTAATCAGATTTATAAAAGTCCTGTGATTTCGTCAAAACCGAACATGAGGTTCATGTTTTGGATGGCTTGGCCGGCCGCGCCTTTGACGAGGTTGTCTAAGGCCGCGGTGATGATGGCTTGGGTTCCGGAAGCAGACACTGAGATGCCGATTTGGCACTGATTGGTGTAGGTGATGGCTTTTATTTCGGGCGATTCATATGTCCCTAAGATCGAGACGAAGGGTTCGCGCATGTAGTAGGACAAGTAAATGTCGCGCAGGGCCTCCGCCGTCATTTTCTTCTTGAGGGGCATATACAGATTGGCGAAGATGCCGCGGTTCATGGGCGCGAGCTGAGGGACGAAAATAAATTCGTTCGGTACTTTGCCGGCGCGGTTCCATTCCTGATAAATTTCGGGTTGATGCCGGTGACCCTTAAGCGCATAGGCCATCATGTTTTCGTCGAGTTCCGAATACAAATACATGGCTTCGACTTTGCGGCCCGCTCCCGAGACGCCGCTTTTGGCGTCGACGATAATGGGTCCCTTTCCAATCAATTGTGCATCAGCGAGGGGCAAGCCGGCCAAGATCGCTGTGGTTGCATAGCATCCCGGATTTGCGACGAGGCGCGCGCTTCGGATTTCAGCTCGATAGCGTTCGGGCAAACCGAATACCGCTTCTTTGACCAATGATGGCGCCGGATGTTTGCCGTACCACTTTTCATAGACCTTCAGATCCTTGATGCGGAAGTCGGCGGAGAGATCAATCACTTTCACGCGTTTGGCTAAAAATCCGGCGGCGGTTTTCGCCGCGGTGCCGTGAGGCAATCCCAGAAAAACGACATCGGAATTTTTCGCGACTGTGGCGATGTTCAACTTTTCGCAAATGATCGCCGTCTTTCCTTTCAGAAATTTATGAATCTGGTGAATCGGTTGGCCCGCGAAGCTTTCGGACGTGAGATGCGTGAGCGTCACGTCCGGATGGCGGACTAGATAACGCAGTAGTTCTCCGCCGGTATAGCCTGTCGATCCAACAATAGAGACTCTGATCATTCGGGTTCTTCCTTTTTTTCGCCGTTTATCAAAATAACGACTTCGCCGATGGGCGGTTTGGCTTTGAGTTGCGCGTACAGCTCGTGCACGCTGCCCCGTAAAAATTCTTCATGAATCTTGGTGAGCTCGCGAGCTATCACGACTGGAATATCGGGTCCAGCAATCTGTTCAATCCACCCGAGCGTCTCGGCGGTTCGGTAAGGCGATTCGTAGATAACGATCGTTCCTTCGGAGGCTAATGCTAGGGTGATGACGCGTTTCGCCCGCGCCGGCCGTCTAGGGAGAAATCCTATAAAAAAGAAGCGGTCCGTGGGTAACCCGGATCCGACGAGAGCCGTGATGGCCGCGCAAGGTCCCGGCAAGGACATCACGGGAATCTTCGCCGCGATGGCGGCTTGCACGAGTGGCGTTCCCGGATCGGAAAGGCCAGGTGTGCCTGCGTCGGACACAAGCGCCACGCGTTTCCCTGATTCGAGCGCGCGAATCACCTCGCTCTGCCGTCGGAGATCGGAATGCGCGTGATAGCTAATTAGGGGTTTTGAAATTCCCAAATGATTCATCAATCGCAAGGTTCGCCGGGTGTCTTCGCAGGCTACCACGTCCGATTGCTTTAAGGCCTCAATCGCGCGCAGGGTCATGTCCCCTAAATTTCCTAACGGAGTCGGGACAATGTAAAGCGTTCCTTCGGGCCACTGTTGATCCATAAAATGAGTTAGGCCGGTTGAGCGGTGTGGAGCGCGTGGCTGGAATGCTCGGTGGTCGGCAATCCCACACGTTCGAGGCGATCGATGACGCGCAGGAACAAGTCGACGAGTTTAGGATCAAATTGTGTGCCGGCTTGTCGGCGCAACTCGGTTATGGCAGCGGCCGAAGGCATGGCTTTTCGGTAGGGCCGGTCAGATGTCATCGCGTCCCATGCGTCGATTACTTGCACCATTCGCGCACCGAGAGGAATTTCATCTCCGGCGAGTCCTTCCGGATATCCCGCGCCGTTGTACCACTCTTGATGGTAGAGCACGATGGCTCCCACCGCTCGCAGAAACATCAACGGTTGCAAGATCTTCAGGCCAATCGTAGGATGATTTTTCATCACGGCATATTCGTCCGGCGTGAGCTTTTCACTTTTATTGAGGATCTCGTCCGGAATGCCAATCTTTCCCACATCGTGCAAAAACGCACCGTACTCCACTTGCCGGATCAGAGGTTCGGGTAATGGAATTTCTTCAGCAAAGGCGCGGACAAGCAGGCGCGTTCGATCGGAGTGTCGATGCGTGATCGCGTCTTTGGCTTCAATGGCTCTGGCTAGTGCTGTAACGGCTTCGGCCTGAAGCTCTTCCACGTTTTTCTGAAACGTGTGATTCTCGAGGACGAGCGCGGCTTGTCCTGCTAAGAGTTCGGCCAACTCGCGCGCCTCGACAGAAAAGGAAGCGGACGCCGGCTGGCTGATCACCAAAAGGCCGCTGCATTGTGCCTGCGATTTAAGAGGAACAATGAGATAAGGCGCTGTGAAGCCGTCGGTAGTCGAGGCCGCCGAATTCTGAACAACCGTCTTTAGGCTTTGCGCCGCCTTCCCAAGAATTCCGTCTCCTGCACGGAAGCGTAGCCCTGCAAGCGCTTCGGGCGTGTAGCCCCGTGCTCGGATCACCCTGTAGTCTTGACTTTGTGAATCAAGCTTATAAAGCAGGATGAATTCTGCACCCACGAGAGTATGAATCGAATCGATCAGCGTTTGCGTAAATTCGTCTAGCGATCGTTCGCCAGTCGTAGAGACATTAAACGGTTGAAGACGCGCGAAGAAGCCTCCGAGCCGCCGGGATTTTCCTTGCTCGGATTGAAGTTCAGATTGGAGAACGTTCAGCTGTTTCCGTAGCGCGGCGAGCTTCTGTTGAAGGCGCGAGCGCGAGAGTCCCGTCAGAACCAGGATAAGAAAAATCGCCCCCACGAGCACCGCACCAACAAGAAATAGCGTCGAGATCATGGTGGGTATTCTACTCAAATTGACAAGGTTGGAAAAATTCGTGTATAACCCTCCTCACCCATGACGACTCGAGACGTTCAAAACACATTAATTCTCATCAAGCCTGACGGCTTAAAAAAATCTCTTACGGGTAATATTCTTACGAAATTGGCCGAGACCCGGCTCATCATTGTTGGCGCCCGCGTTACAAGCGTTACCAAAGAGATCGCCGAGCAGCATTACATCCATTTGAAGGACAAGCCGTTCTTTCCGGAACTGCTGAACTACATTCAAGGCAAGATTTACGGCGAAGATTACCAGCGCGTTCTGGCGATGGTCTATCGTGGTGACAATGCGATTCAGAAAGTGAGGGACATCGCCGGCGCCACGAATCCCGAAGAAGCCGATTCCACCTCTATCCGCGGCGCTTACGGCCGTATCACCACGAAGGGCGTATTCGAAAATGTGATTCACGCCTCATCCAGTACCGATGATTCCGAGCGGGAAATCAAACTCTGGTTCAAACCGATTGAGCTCGTTGGAAACATCTATCCCACCAAGAAAGCCGTCATCGACAAGCACGAAGAAGAAGTCTGGGCTTAATGATTTGACGTCATCCCGGCATGTCGTAAGCCGGGATCCAGCGTCTTATTGGGTACCAGAGAGAAACGCCACTGGATCCCCGCTAACAATCCGCAGGGATGACAAAAAAAAGATTACTTCTTAAGGATTTGTTTCGCGGTAGCGACGATGCCAGCGGCATCGAGCAGATTGCGGCGGTAGTTCTCTTCTGACGTTCCTGATCCCACATGGTTGGACAATGGCGACACATTGGCGCCCAAGCTCTTCATCACGATGCCTGGTTTGTGGCCAATTTTGCGCGCATTGTTGACGGCATCGGTCACGCGATTTCCGAGTGTGTGGGCTTGAGCATCGTGCACGGTGAGAATCGGTGTTTCGTCGTCGAGCTGGTCGCGGATAAAAGCGGAGTCTTCTTTCTGAATCTTGTTCAAGCTCACCACGTTCACAACTTTTATTTTGATGCCCTGCACGGCTAACTCCGTTCCCGCCTTAATGGCTTCGGAAACCGTTGCGCCCGAAGCGATGACTAACAAATCTGTTTTTCCACTGCCAAAAATCGTGTAGCTACCGTCTTCTAATTTTTTCAGATAATCCTGTACGGCCGAACGGTCGAGATGAGGCAAGTTATGGCGCGTGCAGCGAATGTACACTGGATGAGGCGGATTTCCTGTCCTGAGAACCCGTTCGACCACCATGCGCGTCACTTCGGCTGCTTCCTGTGCGTCGGCGGGTTCATACATCTCAAACATATCCCCATCGGGCCCTGAGAAATTGTCGATCACTCCGGGCATGGCGACACCCATTTGGCTTTTACCATCAGGGCCAACGCCGCAGCCGGAATGGGTTCCGACCGCAATGTAGAACGATCCGAACGCGGCGGCATGCTGCAGTTCATCAGCGGCTTCTAAAAGGAAATTGTCGAACGTTCCGATAAAGGGAATTAATCCTTCATAGCCAAGGCCCGCGCATTTGCCGCAGGCGTTGCATTCAGCAATACCTTCAGGAAAGTAAGCACCGAGCGGATTGGATTTGCCATGCCGACGTGTGATCTTTTCCATGTCAAACATGTGGACTGAATCCTGAAGATCAGGCGAGGTGGCCACGACTTCCGGATGTTTGGCGGCCAGATAGGTGAGAGCGTTTCCAAAACCGACGCGAGTTCCGATGGGCTTGTCCGTCGGTTTGTAAGTGGGAAAGGCGGCCTGAGCCGACTGCCGAATCTCAAGAAGTTTTTGTGTACGTTCCTTCGTGCGCTGCGTATTCAAGTCATCGATTTGGCGTTTTGCGCTTTCCGAGACCGCGGCGTCCTTTAAAAAGGTTCCAAGCCTGCTCATGTCGGGAGTGCCCAGCCGGGCTTCGATCAGCGGCAAGGCGCGTGCGAGCTCTTCATTCGTGGGAGCGACGCCATGAAATTTGTATTCGCCAGGCTTCTGATTTTTGTACTCCATGAAATCGACACCTTTACCTTTAATGGTGTCGACGATTACAAGGGTTGGTCGTCCGACATGGTGGGCTTCTTTCTTGGCTTGGAGGAGCGCATCGCGAAGCTTCGTGATGTACTCGCGGTTCTTCGCGGGCTCAGCCGATTCTCCTGAGATCACAACGACATTCCAACCCAAACCTTTAAACACATCTTCAAAATGGATGCTCGAGACGTCTTGCGTACCGGCGGTTTGCTGGGCTTTGTTCCGATTTAAAATCCACGTCAAATTGTCCGCGCCTAAGAGCGCCGCGTTGGAGGCGGCTTCGTAGACTTGGCCTTCTTCGGATTCGCCGTCGCCTAAGATACAGAAGGTGTGGAAATCGAGCCCTTTATAGCGAGCGGCGAGAGCCATTCCGAGAGATTTGGATCCGCCCATTCCGAGCGCGCCCGTCGAGCAATCGACGCCGGGTGTCAGCAGACGCGTCGTATGGCCTTGAGCAATCACGTCGGGATTTTTACGCAAGTCCATCAACGCGTCTAACGACCACCCTTTGTACCCCGCTTCGACGAATGCGGAATAAAGAATGGGGGCGGTATGGCCTTCACTTAACACCAAGCGATCGCGATTGGCCCACGACGGATCTTGCGGATCGTAACGAAGTACGCCGCCAAAAAAGAGGGTCGACATGACTTCAGCCAACGAGAGAGTTCCTCCCGGATGCCCTGAGCCTGCTTTGTTCAGCGCTTTTAGATCGAGAAGGCGTAGACGCTCGGCTTCGAGGCGAAGAAGTTCAGACACATCGATTTGTGTTTCCTGGGTTGTCGCCGGCATGGGTGGAGGTTCCTTTGGTCCGCTAGGTCTGCTAATGGTCGTATTCTATCAAACGATTAGAAGGGCAACAACCGGGTGTTTACAGGCGTCTGTAGTACAATATAAACGTGTTTACACCTCAAGAGGCCCAAGAAAAAATCCAAGTAATGGTCAAAAAGATCGTAGACCAATTTCACCCACAGCGAATTTATCTCTACGGTTCCAGAGCTCGAGGTGACGCGCGTCCCGACAGCGATGTTGACCTTTTAGTCGTCATGACAATTGTGGGGTCAAAACATTCCAAGAGAGTAGAAATTCGAATGGCTCTTCATGACGTCAAGATTCCTAAGGATATCGCTATTGTTACTCCTGAGGAGTATGCAAGGTACTATCGAATTCCGGGGACTTTGCCGCGAATCGCCGACAAAGAAGGCAAATTACTTTATGAGCGCGCCGCCTGAGTTAATTGAAGTTTTGCAGCAATGGATCGGTAAGGCAGAAAGCGATTACATCGTAGCTCAGCATGCCATGCAGCTCAAACCTGAAGATTGTCCCTTTGATGTGATTTGTTTCCACTGCCAGCAAGTTGTTGAAAAATACCTAAAAATACTGCAGATCTTTTTGGGGGTCGACCCGCCGAAGACCCACATGATCGATGAGCTCTTGGCCCTTTTGCCGAAGAGTTTCCACCCTACGCTGTCAGAAAAAGAACAAGAAATACTGAATGATTACGCCGTCATCAGCCGGTATCCCGGTGGCCCCATTGTGGGATCACCGGAAGCTATTGAAGCACTCCGTTTAGCCGGACATATCCGGAGCCATGTCCGCGCCAAGCTCCCCCCTCAAGCCCTCGAACGTTTCAAAAATCCTTCGTAGCAGTTCTGGTCTGGTCCGTTTTGGCGGCCAAGCTCGAGGTTGGTGATATTAATGCGGGGCGAATTTGTTGCGGAGCTCGACGTCTACTGTATAAACGTTCGACGTGCTCTGGCCGGCTTCGTTTTGGGCCGTAGCCGTGAGCGAGAAACTCACCCGGCCCGAAGGAATTTCGTCTTCCGGTCCGAACGCATCGACAAAGGCATCGAACCGACCGCGACTGTCGGGCTGCAGCGGTCCTCCATGATTGACCCCGGTTCCCGTGTCGAGGTGGTAATTCACGCTAGTGAGCGTGCAGCCGGGCTCTATCGAGGCCTGGCCTCTCAGATGAAATCGTAGCGAAGGAATGGAGGAATAATTCTTCTGTGTCGGTTCAACATTCATTTCAACAGTGGGTGGCCGAGCGCATTGCAGGGTCAAGGTTCCAGAGGCCGACTCTGACCAATCACTTACATAGGCAATTTGTTTTCCCCTTTGTTTGGCCATCGCGAAGACACGGACGACATAGGTGTAGGTGCCTGGAGCCGATCGATCGTCTCGGAACGTGGCATCGGATACTAGAAAATGTTTCCCATCGCTGCGCTTTACTTCGTATCGAAATTGACTAAAGACCGGTAACGATTCGGGACGTGGCCATTGCCAAGAAAGGGTGATGGAGTCTTTCAAGGTTACCGCTTGAAGTGCGAATGGAGCCGGGAGCTCGTTACGCACTTCCATCTTCGATTTAGCGAACAACGGGGAATGGAAGCTAAGAGCTAATAGCGAATAGCTAAGAGTGAAGAACTTTAGTTTTTCGCTTTTCGCTATTTGCTTTTCGCTTCTTTTTTTCAAGAGGGCGTGAGGGCCGATACGTCGGCGTATTGTTCGCGTAGCGATTTATCAAGGCCGATGGCTTTTTCATATTCCGCACTCGCCTTCTGTGCCCGACCCTGCTTCAAGTGCGTGCGCGCAAGATTCAAATGAATTTGCGCATCCAGCGGATCTTTCTCCACGGCTTGCGTGTAATTGGTGAGGGCCGATTCCATATCGCTACGAATGAACGCGAGATTGCCTAGATTGTTGAAGGCGGATGCGGCAGTCGATGAATCGAAACGTGCCTTCAGAAAGTAATCTCGGGCTTCCTCGTAATGGTGGAACTCGACAGCCAAAAATCCTAAACGCAGCCAGGGCAGTCCGGACATCGGATTCTCGGTCGCCGCTTTCTTATTTTTTGTCAGGCTCGTCTGCCATTTCAAATCAATCAGCGCCTTCCAATCCGGTAAAAATTTCATTTCGATCGACTCTCGGTCCGGAGGTTTTGGGCCGGCGGCGAGTCCGGGCAGAGTGGCGGGTTCAAAGGTTTGCCACGCCCGGCGGATGTCGATCGGATGCAGTTTCCCTTGAGCCGACCAACGGTGATATTCCTCCGCACCTTGTTTCCAAGCGGTCATAAAAGGCGACCCCAGCATTGTCGCCTCGAGCGGAATCCAATAGCTTCCCGCATAGGAGACAATTAAATTTTCCGGAAGTCCAAGCGCATCTTTGTCGGTTAGACCGGTATCTATCATCAGGAAGAGATGACCGGGAGCATCGAGCGCGCATACATTGACGGTCAAGCTTTCCAAAGCGGAAGCCAAAAGGGCCACGACGTCGGCACAATCGCCGCTTTTGCGGGTTAAGGTTTCACGCGCGAACTGGACGGTGTCAATGGTGCTCGAATCAAGCGAGACTCGGTCATAAGGATTGTTCGGACGAGGTGCATAGTTGATTCCGTAAGTGCCCAAGCCGCTGAACACGGACCAGGCATTCGCAAGAGCATCGGGCAGAGGGGCGCCGCGATGACTTTCGGCAAAGGGAACGGCGAGCCCGCGAGCAAATTCGAGTATGGGCGTATCGTTGGGCGTTATAAAGGAAGCAAAGCGGTCTTTGTATTCCCAGCGAATGGAGTTGCGCGAATAAAGTTTGAAAGGTAAATTGCGCTCGAAGGATGTAGGCTGATCGCCCGTGTAATAGGTGAGTTTGACTTGCGCTTGGATGGGCGTGGTCTCGGTCACCTCTAGAATCCGGTTGTTAAAGGTTGCCAGAAATGGAACTTCACGCTGCTCCATTGTATGCAGCTCAGGGATGAGCGTTTCTGAGGGATAATCCATATAGCCTTGAATCGCAAAGAGAATTTTTATTTTCTGAACCGGAGAAGCTCCGTTGTTGCGAATCATCACTTTGCCCGCGGGCACGTGGCTGTAATATTTGTAATGAGCCGAGAAGAGATCATCGATTTGAGCAGAAACGATTTCTAGACGCGGCCCGCTCACAATCGGTTTAGCAAAAGCGACAATGGGTGCCGATGGCACGCTGATGGCCCCTTGTACCGATTGCGCCATCACGGTGAACATATAGGTCGTTTCTGGCGTGAGACTGTCATCGGTAATGGATGTTTCGACCGTTTCTTTGACCTTTTGCGGATCCCCTTGTGGTCCGGTGCGGAACACAATGTATTTAGCCGGGAAACGTGTTTTGACCGCATCCCATTTAATCGAAACATAGCCTTCTCCTGCTGAAGCCGAAAGGTTTGTAGGTGCTGGAGGTAGGAGGACCACGTGGAATGCTTGGATGCGACCTTCTTCGGCGATAAAAAGATCGCCATTTTCGTTGAGCGCAAAATCGCGCGGCTTGTTTAAAAAGCCAGGTGCTTTTCCTAGCGTTCCAAACCCGCCGATATAAACGCCCTGCGGATCGTAGGCGAGGACGCGTCCGCGTGCCGCATCCAAGACAAACAAGTTCCCCTCTCGATCGAGAGCCAATTGCCTCGGTTCGACCAAGGTCTCAGGCCCCATCGTCCCCATTTCTCTTAAGAAACGCCCAGAGGTATTGAAGGCCGCAATTTTTTTGTTGCCGACGTCGGCGATATAAATCCGTTCTTTGTCCCAGGCAATGGCCACCGGCGTCTTTAATTGTCCTGGTCCCGAACCTTTTTCTCCGACGGAAAGTTGGAACAGGCCCTGATGATTAAAGGATTCATAGCGAGAATTTCCTGGATCGGTGACGAACAGTACGCCTTGCGGCGAACAGGCGAGTCCTTGAGGCTTGGACACTTTGGAGAACTCAAGAAGCAGTTTTCCCTTCTTGTCGATTTTGAGAACGCGGTTTCCTCCGGCGTCGCTCAGAAAAATATTTCCAGACGAGGGAGCCGTCGCGAGCCCTGAAGGCGATTTCATGCCCAGCGGTGTCTTCAAATCGATTTTCGTATTGGTTTTGCTGGCAAGGTCGTGCGTGAGAAGTTCGGCGCGTGCGATCGAGAGCGTGTGGAGCGTCCGATCCGGATTCCACGCGAGGCGATCTACGTCGATATTCAGCCCTTCTTCACGGTTTACCTGAAGCTTCATCACGGGCACGGGTGTCAGCAACGGTAAGGGAGCTTGACGGGACAAGCTGAAAATGGAAATACGCTTGGCTTTGGGATCGCAGAGGTAGACAGTGTCATTGGCGACGGCAATTCCTTCCATCGTTCGAAATTGGCCCTCGCTATTTCCAGAGCGTCCAAAAAGCCCAAGCGTATGGCCGGCGAGATCCATTTCGCGGAAATGATTGTTGCCCGGATCGGCCACATACAAAAGACCGGAGCCCGATAGCGCCAAATCGCGCGGATCGGAAAATCCCTTCATTCCTGGCTCGGCGCCGGTGAAGGTTCTCAACAGTTGTCCTGCGGCCGACCACTGCTCGATCTGCTTCATGGTTTTGTGGGAGGTATACAACCGACCCGATGCGTCGACGGCAAGGCCGTCGATGGATGAACCAACGTCAATCGCGTGAAGATAGACGCCATCCTTAGAGAAAAATTGAACACGCGACGAATCTTTATCAGCGACGAGCACCACTCCATCTTTACTGACGGCCACAAGCCACGGGGCACGAAATTGCCCGGGATCGGACCCCTTTTGTCCGAAGGAATCCACATATTTTCCTTCGGGCGAGAAAATTTGTATGCGCGCGTTGCCGCTGTCGGCGACATAGACAAGGCCTTCGGCGCTTACGCTAATGCCATGCAGCGCGTTAAACTCTGCAGGGCCGGCACCGCGATGACCGATGCTTTGGACAAATTCCCCGGTGGGCGAATAAAGATGGAGGTGGTTGTTGGCTGGGTCCGTCACCCAAAGGCGACCCGTCGAATCAACGGCGATATCTGTCAGAAAAGCGGATTTGGCGCTGGGTGGAACCGAAAGAGTCTGGTTGAGTTGAACGCTATCAAAGGCTAGAGAATGTAGAGGTAAAACCGTAAAAAAGGCAAAAGCCGTTA
>JAYWEN010000306.1:0-3090 GCA_043779245.1 Elusimicrobiota bacterium
ACCGCAACCAAAGAGCGGCTTTCGATTGGGTACGAAGACCGCAATTTCTTCGGCAATGAAAAGCAGCTGAACCTAAGCGCGGTACATTCTGGGTTTTTAACCAATCCAAAGAAATACCGCACATCCATTGTCGAATCCAGTTTGGCGCAGCCGCATTTCCTGGGATCATCGTTTGACGGTCAGACGAGCTTATCCGAAGAGTGGGATAGCCGACTCCCCTATGACTCGAGGACCACGGCGTGGCGTTCGAGCTTAGGTCGGCGTTTTGGGGATCATTTCACGGCTAGTCTCCGCTATCGTTTTTTAGGAACCAAGATTACCCGAATTGACCCGGGCCAAGAGTCTACAACCCTGCCCTTCACAAACGTGAGCGCCATCGGGCCAACCTTTACGTTCGACAACACCAACGATCCATTTCTCCCCACCGTCGGTTGGCGAATCTCGAGCCTGGTGGAGAAAGGGTTCACTTTAGGCGTAGCTGATATTGATTTCCAACGCTTTGAAGCACGCGCCGCACGCTTTGAGACAATATCGCAGTTCACGTTTTTGATGGGAGTTCAGGCGGCGATTGTCCGGCCGGACCATCCGGATGAATCTATTCCGATCTTTGAGCGCTACACACTCGGCGGAGCCAACACGGTGAGGGGATATGAACAACAGGAACTCGGTCCCCGGGACGTGCAGGGAAACCCCCTGGGCGGAAATGCCTTTCTCGTGGGGAATGTCGAAGTTCGTCATCAGATCTATAAAAAATTGTATGGCGTTTGGTTCCTAGACGGAGGACAGCTGTATGTGCAAAGCCCTGGCCGCTCGTGGCCTTCCATTCACGCGAAAGGAATTGGTGATTTTGCCTATGGAACGGGTCCCGGGATTCGTTTGCATACGCCGGTCGGAGCGGTTCGATTAGAAGCGGGTTATAAGCTTAATCCTACGGGCAATACAGATTTTCTCCACCGAATGGCTATTGATTTTTCTTTAGGCGAGGTGTTTTAGTGCGGAAGCGAACGTCGCTCTATCTGATCGTCGGACTCATCGCGGGCGCGGTTGCCGTGGTGATCTGGTCTCCGGCGCGAGCGAAAACAAAAGTGATTAATTACCTTGTGCGGAAGAATGGGCAGAATCTTCCGTTCGATCTTGTTATTGGCCAGCTGCGAGGCAATCCTATTTCAGGGTTTTCGTTTCGAGACGTCAAGCTATCAGATCGAAAAAGCGGGGATGAGTTACTCGTGATTCCGCGCGTCGATGCGAAGGTGAGTTGGAGCGCCTACATTTTCCATCGCCTGGTTGAGGTGACACGGCTGGATATTTACCTCAGTGGAGGAAGCGCAAAAATTAGAGGTGCCTTTGTTTTACAACCGCATCTGACAGGACATGCCACCATTGAGGATGAGAAATTTCCCTTGGACCAACTTGCCGCTGTCTCTGGGACGCAGCCTCCTTTTCCCATCAGGCATACCGGCACTTGGACCTTAAAAAAGGATACGGAAGCTATAGCAGCGGACATCGATGGATCTCTGAATGGCGCACCGATTCGAATTTTAGGAAAGCGGAATACAGAGGGCGTTTATCGAGGAACCCTGGCATGGGATCAGGTTCCACTTTCTTTGTTCACTAAAGATTCAACCTTGGCTAAGAAGAAAGCGTCTATTCATTTTGAGGGTTCGGGCCGCGGAAAAATGATCAGTGGTAGCATTCAACTTAAATCTGACATTGCGCAAGGAGAGCTCAAACTTGTTGATGGCAAAGGAACCTTTAAAGTGCTCGAAAAGAATGGCACTCAAACGGGTTCTGCGGAAGGGCGGATCAATGTGCTAGAACCCTGGATTCAGGGCCAAGGACAAATCGATAACCTCACCTGGGGTCAATCTCATCTGAATCATCTCAACATGCATTTTACGGCCAATACAAAAAATCAAACAATCGACTTGGCTGGCGCTGGCTTACAATGGCGAACCAATTTCTCTCAGGCCACCGATCTCGAGACAATCCACCTGACGATCGATGGGACTCGTCCTCAGTGGTCGTCGAAGGGCACATTCAAAGCTAATAACGGAAGCGTCTTTGAGGTCTCCGGGACTTTACGGCAAAGCGAAGATTACTGGCAGTACCACTGGCAGCATCTTTCTCTTGCGTCCCCCTCCGGCGGCACGTGGTCTAACTCTCAGAGCGGGTCACTCATTCAAACAAAGAAAACCATTACCATTAAGGATTTGTTCCTCGTCAACGGTTCCCAAACGCTTTCGATTCCTCTTGCATACAAAGATTCGAAGCACTATCAAGTCTCGGTTGTCGCAAAGGGTTTGAACCCGGATCCCTGGGCACGACTGGCATTTACCGACCTGGCGGTCGAAGGCTCCATTGATGCGTCGTTAAAAATCGAAGGGACCTCGGCGCGGCCGGATGTCGAGGGCTCTATCAAAGGAACACTTAAAAAGGTTCAAGTGTCCTCACTAGGACTTCGATTGGAAGATGTGGACATGAACATCCTGTGCAATCACCAAGAGGTCGAGATCATTCGTTTCTTCGGAAAGACCAAGAAAGGCGACATTGGGGTATCGGGAAAAAGTCATCTGCCGGATTTGAACTATGCGATCGTCGTGAACCGATTGGACGTGGAGCCCAACCCCCAATTCAAAGGAGAGCTGAATGCTGATCTGCGCCTCGCAGGTCAGTTAGACGCACCGTCTCTGACGGGTTCCATAGTCGTACTGCGCGCGGCCTACGTCGTTCCAAAGAAGGAGGCGAAGAAGAAGCCTTCTCCGGAGAAAAAGCAAGACACAGCTCAAAAATCCGCCGCGTCGAACCCCCCTAGCCAAGGCGCCGTAAACTACGGAACCATAGACGTGTCGCTCAAGTGGCCGCGTAATGTGTGGTACCGAGACGGACTTACCAACATCGAAACGCGGGGTGATTTGAGGGTCCAAAAAACGGAAGAGACGCGATCGGTTGTATTAACGGGATCCATCTCGTCCATTCGCGGAACCTATAGCTATTTTGGCCGTGAATTTAAAATCGTCTCCGGACAACTACAGTTCCTAGGAACTCCTGAATTGAATCCACTGATCGCGGTGGAGGCGAGCTACTCGAGCG
>JAYWEN010000307.1:0-6413 GCA_043779245.1 Elusimicrobiota bacterium
CCTCCTTCCTGCTCGACCGATGGGCGCGTCGTTTCCCGATTTGTTCAAACAATGGAAGGCGTGGGGATTCGAAGTAAGCCCGCATGGCTACGACCATATTCTGTGGCATGACAAGGCGGCAGAATGGAGCGAAGAGCGCGCCACCGAAGAATTGCAAAAGATTTCCGATGTCTATCAGAGCGTCTTCGGCGAAGGCCCCACAAGTATGGCGGCTCCCGGCTGGCAGGCGGGCCCCGGCACCTGGTCGGCGATGGACAAGCTCAAGCTTCTTTATCACAGCGACACCCGCGGAATGCATCCGTACTTTCCCTCACCCCCAGCCCCTCTCCCTAATCAGGGAGAGGATGGCCATCGGCCGGGTGAGGGTGTCACTCTTGAGATTCCGACCACACTTCCAACCTGGGACGAGATGCTCGCATGGGATGGGATGACTCGCCACACCCTTGTTGATGAAACGTGGAAGCTTCTTAAGCCAGACGCTCTCAACGTCTGGACCATCCACGCCGAGTTCGAAGGAACCGCCTACTTCCCGCAGTTCCACGAATTTATCGAACGCGCAGAACACGAACATGTCGAATGGGTTTTTTTACCGACCTTTGCTAAGGATCTATTAAATAATCCCGGGAGTCTGCCGCGAAGTCAAATAGTTCAAGGAACGCTTCCAGGTCGCGCGGGCACAGTGACTTGTCAATCTAAAGGATATCAAGGTCAGCGACACGAGATATTTTCTGAAGCTGTTCTTGTGTCGTCTATTTCCAATCTAGAATTAGTTCTTCCATTTGAGCAGGCGATAGAGGCTATTAATTCATTAGAGGCCGCTTCTGTGATAGTTTCCGGCTGGGAAGGTTGGATTTTGCATCCAGATGGTGGTGTGGGGCATTCAAAGAGTTTTATGGGAACCGAGCCTTTTAAGCCAGAGCCTGGGCAGCCTCGGGAAGAAATACTAAAGAAGGCTGCCGACTTTGCTCGTCAAACTATTGAAAAAGACAGAGCGTGCTGGAATATCTCGCCTGAGGTTTCCGGTGGAATACTTTATTACTGTCTCTTTTTAAAGGGATAGCATGCTAGTTTTTGTTGATGAATCCGGTGACCCCGGGCTAAAAATTGCTGCTGGATCTTCTCCCTTTTTTGTTGTTGTCCTGATTGTTTTTGAAGAGAAGGCTGAAGCTGAAATTCTTGAAAAACGCTTGGAACTTCTTCGTCATGAACTGCACCTCCACCCTCACTTTGAATTCAAGTTCAACAAATGTAAGTCTGAGTATCGGCTTTCTTTTCTGAGAGCTGTAGCGCCTTATAATTTCTTTTATTACGGGATCGTCATTGATAAGGCAAATTTATACGGTGAAGGGTTCACGATCAAAGAGTCCTTCTATAAATATGTCATGCAGTTAGTCTTGCTAAATGCACGAGAGCATTTGGAGGACGCTGATATTTATATCGACGCGAGTGGAGAACGTGAATTTCGTCGCCAGATGAACAATTACCTGAAGAGAAAAGTTAATGTAGAGAAGCGCCATATTCGCAAGGTAGGATTCTTGGACTCAGCGAACCACAGTTTAATTCAACTAGCAGACATGGTGGCAGGCGCTTTGAATCGAAGTCAGGGAGATAAGTCCGATGCTGAAAACTACATCAAAGTGATCAGGCATCGTGAGGCTTATGTACAGGTATGGCCGAACCGAAAAAATAAGAAGCCCAAATCCTAGCCCTCACGGGCACGCGCACCATACGGTGACAGTTCGGATTTGAGCTTCAACAAAAGTATAACAGACTTGCCCTCTGATTTCGAGAGCATTTTTAGATCGTAAAATAGACTTGAAACATACGAGATTTATATGGATGAACGTTTTTTAAAAGAAGAAGGGGCTGAGGTGTTTACCGGCAACGAGCTGATCCTGAAAGGGGCGCTTGAGTCGGGCTGCGCGCTCATCACCGGATACCCGGGATCTCCTGTCTCAGAAGTTTTCGATACAGCTTATGCCAATCGCGAGCTCTTAAAGAAGCGCGGAATTTTGGCGGAGATGGCTAACAATGAAGCGTTGGCCGTCGCACGGTTGAATGGGTCGCGCATGGCTGGCGTTCGCGCCATGGCCGTCATGAAAAGCGTCGGTCTCCACGTGGCGGCTGATGGGCTCGCGCTGGGGAATCTTTCCGAACCCAACAACGCCGGTGGAAGCATTGTTGTTGTCGGCGATGATCCCTGGATCGATTCAACGCAGATCAACAATGATTCGCGTTTCCTTTCTCAGCACCTTCACATGCCCATTCTTGAACCGGCGACGTTTCAAGAAATGAAAGATTGGATCGGGCTGGCCTTTGAGCTCTCGTCAGCCGCGAATCTTTACCTCACCTATCTAGTCACGACAAATCAGGCCGATTCGGGAGGCACTGTTTGGGCGCGGCCGAATAAGTGGCCAGTGACCAGCGTCCAGAATCCAGTAACTCTCGACACATCAAAAATTGATTTAGACAATAACGTTCTTCTGCCACCCAGAACGTGGGCGCGAGAGGCCACCCTTCCAGCACGATTCCAGATCTTGCTGGAAGAAGCACGAAAGCGGAAGATTAATACCCTCACCCCAACCCACTCCCTCAATAGGGAGAGGGAGAACGGCAGTCCCTTCTCCCTACTGAGGGAGAAGGCGGCCGGAGGCCCGGATGAGGGTTCGAGAGTTGGTTTTATCTCCTCCGGCCTAGCCTACTGTTATCTCGAGCACGCCTTAACCGAGCTCGGACTCTCCGGCCGTTTTCCGATTTTGAAGTTGGGCCTGACATACCCTGTCGATTCTGCGGCTGTACTCGAACTCGCGGCAAGCGTGGATGAACTCTATGTGATTGAAGAAAAGCGCGGGTTTATTGAGCAGCAAGTGGTTCAGATTCTTCATGAGGCGAGACAAGACAATGCATACCCTCTCCCGTCCGCCACTGCGACTTTGGCGGACGCCCGCCAACGATTCAGTGGCGGGCGGGAAAGGGGGAACTTGTCATTGGGTGAGGGTTGGCCCACGGTCTGGGGCAAAAAATTCCCTCAAGGGTTGACCGGCATCCCCGAAACGCGCGGAGTCAATGCCTCTGTGTTGATGGAATGTCTCGCTCCCATACTGCTGAGGCCGGATATCGGGCTCACTGAAACTGACCATGCGCGAATTCGCGCCGAACAATTAATATCGGAAGCCTCGTTAGAAGTCGGTAACGCACTCCCCGTTCGCACTCCGACCTTTTGTCCTGGCTGTCCGCATCGCGATTCCTCATCTGTATTTCTTCAAATTAAGAAAGACTTTAACGACGTTGGCTATATGCGTCGGGTTCACAATCATCCAACCACCGATCTCGTTTTTCATGGGGAGACGGGCTGCTTCACGATGCTCATGTTTGAGCCAAACAAAGAACTCATGCACAACTACTCCGGGATGGGGTTGGGTGGGGGGACTGGGGCGGGAGCCAATCCGTTTATCACGAACAAGCAGGTCGTGTTTCTTGGAGACTCCACTTTTTTCCACAGCGGCATGGTCGCGATTTCTGATTCGATCAAATCCAATCAAGACATTACCTACATCATTCTCGATAACAAAACGACGGCGATGACCGGCCATCAACCGACCCCCGGGACGGAAATGAATTTGATGGGAGAAAAAACGTTCACGCAAAATATCGAAACGATTGTCCAAGGCATGGCGGGAAAAGAAATCCCTGTGCATCGCGTGAATCCGGAGTATCGCGATTCCTACCGTGAGCTTTTAGAAAAGACGATTCTTGAAGATGGCGTTAAAATCATTATTGCCGACAAGGAATGTGGACTCACGGTTCAGCGCCGGGTCATGAAAGACAAGAAACGGACACTCCGTCAGCAGGGATTTCTCACGGAAGAGCGGCATGTCAACATCACTCCGGAGGTTTGCGAGTTTTGCCTGGAATGTACGACCGCGACAGGCTGTCCGGGACTCGCGATTGAGAAAACTCTCTACGGCCCGAAGATTGTGACGGATCTCACGCATTGCGTTTCAGACGGCGCATGCGCCAAGGTGAAAGCCTGTCCGTCTTTCGAAGATGTCATCATCCATCGAAAAAATCCGCTGCAAACCAAAGTCCAGATTCCTTCAACGGCTGACTTGCCTCTTCCATCAGTGGCAATCTTTGAAAATCGTTGGGCCGCGTTTACGGCGGGCGTGGGTGGACAAGGCGCGGGTCTGGTCTCATCTGTTCTCGTCTTGGCCGCGCATCTCGAAGGCTACCGCGTACTTTTCTCGGATAAAAAGGGCCTGGCCGTGCGCAACGGCGGTGTCTATGCGCATCTTTTGATCAGTCGCGAAGGCGGCGTACTAGCTCCCATTATTCCGTATGGCAAAGCAGATCTTCTTTTAGGCATCGATCTTTTGGAGTCGGCCCGCGCGACCGATCCCACGATGAACCTGCGTGTCGCAAGCGCCCATCGCACCTCCGCTGTCATCAATACGGCGCTGACTCCAACAGTACGGATGTTGTTAGGGACTGATGCCTTCGATTCCGAACGCTCAGAATCCATTCTCAAAAAAGCGGTTATCCCTGAGGGCTACTGGGGCCAAGATCTTTCCACCCTCTCCGAATATTACTTTGGATCCAAGCTCTATGCGAACATGGTTCTCTTAGGCGCAGCCTGCCAGTTGGGGAAACTTCCGTTCTCTCTCCCCCGCATGGAAGAAGCGGTGTCTCGATCCGTCTCGGGCGAAGACCGCGCTATGAACCAGCAAGCCTTTGATCTCGGACGCGCCCTCGTCGTGAGACCAGAGTCGTTCCGAATGCCGAACAAGCTCTACACCTATGCCTCGCTCCTCGACGAAAAAAAACGCTATCTCGGACAAGCTTACGGGAAAAAGATCGCCAGCGCCTATCGCATTCTTGTGGATGAGACCGTTTTAGAACTTGCGCTAGACGAGTCGACGCATCGTGATGTCGCTCTGCGAATCTACGACCTGGTTCACTACGATGGGCTGGCGTTGGCTCAGCGCTATGCTGACCTGGTTCTCTCGACCGCCCGCAAAGATCGCCGCGAGTGGAACTATGAAGCCACGCACGCTGTTATTCAAAATGCATTCAAAGTCATGGCGATCAAAGACGAAGTTTATGTGGCGCATCTGCTCACGAGCCCAGAAAAGCGCGAGCGCGATCGGATTCGCTATTGCATTGATCCATTAAATGGGGATCGGGTTGTGTATCGCCATTTGAATCGTCCTGAATTTACGATATTTGGCAAAACCATACGTTGGGATATGGAAACTCGAGATTGGCAGCTTCAGATCATGAAGCGACTTAAAGGATTGCGCCAGCTTCTTCCAGGCTGGCATCGTGAGGAACGTGAGTTCCGCGATTGGTATTTAAAGACGGCTGGCCATTTCGACGCCGAGAACGAGAAAATGTATCGGCTATGGGTTAAAATCTTATCGTGCCCGGATTCCGTGCGAGGATACCGCGAAATTCGCGCGCCCCACATGGCTGCCGCGCGTAAGCAGGTGCATCAGTGGACGCGAGACATGAACGAGTTGAGGAGTCAGGCCTTCGTATGAACACACAGTCCGTTATCATTCGCAAAGCGCGCATCGAAGATGTCAAAGCGATGCATCAGCTGCTGAATGGATTTGCTGACAAGCGCGAACTCCTCCCACGCTCAATTTCTGAAGTCTATGAAAATCTGCAGCAATTCTATGTCGCGGAGTTTGAGGGAAAGATTATTGGCACCTGTGCCCTCTATGTCACGTGGGACAACCTCGCTGAAGTAAAAGCCTTGGCGGTAGACGAAACCTATCAAGGCCAAGGAATCGGAAAGCGCTTAATGGAAGCCGTCATGCGCGTTGCGGGTGAGTTGCATATTCGCCGGCTCTTCACGCTCACCATCCGGACAGGTTTTTTTGAACATTTTGGATTTCAGCACGTCTCCAAAGATGATTTGCCGCACAAAGTCTGGACGGAATGCGTGAAATGCGTGTACTTTCCCGACCGGTGTGTGGAATACGGTATGGTGAAGGATCTCGTTGGACCGGGGCCGACGCCTCCTCCCATCACGTACCGAAAGAAAATGGCGCCGTCCAAAGAATTGCCAACAGGGACCATCGTCCCTTCAGAGCCGGTGACGCCCGACGCCGCTGGTGTCAAAGATTCGGCCAAAAAAGTAGACTGACGCATGACAAACGGAGGGCAATGACAAGTTTGATCCGCCGGCGATCGTTGATTTTTCGCTTCTTACTCCTGGCGGTAGCAGCCGTCGTTCTTCCTTCTCTTCTCATTTCTGCCATTTATCAATCCATTAGTTCTCGAACGCTTCGCGACAGCATCGAACAACAACAAACGGAGCTGGCAAGACGTATCGCCGAAGAAGTCAATAACGAAATTCGACATGCCCAGGGCTTGGTGGCACTCGTATCGCGAAGTTCATTTTTTTC
>JAYWEN010000308.1:0-5100 GCA_043779245.1 Elusimicrobiota bacterium
TCCTTGAGCAACGGAAGCAACGCATCCACAGAGGTTTTCGGTCGGATGGCGACGCCGGCTTTGGCGCCGAGTTTTTTAATTTCACGAATAATCGCCAGAGGATCTTTGCAAGCCTCCCAATGCACGGTCAAAAGATTGGATCCGGCCTTAGTAAAGGCTTCGATATACTTCTCCGGATTCTCAATCATGAGATGAACATCGAGGAAAATGGTTGTCTCTTTTCGCAACGATTCGATGACCACGGGTCCGACAGTAATGTTGGGAACAAAATGTCCGTCCATGACATCGATTTGAACAGATTGCGCTCCGGCTTTTTGAATTAAGTTCACATCGCGCGCAAGCCACGCAAAACTGGCCGACAGTGCAGAGGGAACAATATGTCGTTTGAGGGGAGTCATGGTCGCGCTCACTGAAGTTGCTGTTCTTCAACCATCACGCCGTTCACGAAAATGCGCGCTCGGGCATGGCCCTTCGGCTGCACGCGTACGTCTACTTTTGTACCGGGCGCTTGCGATTTGCGGAACACTTCCCGCTCGCCAGCTTCATCGGTCACCGAAACGCGAATGTCTCGATCACTCGAACCTTGAGGCACTTCAAAATAGATCCGAATGCCTTTGGCTGCGTCACCTGAAATGGTCCCGGGATGATTGACTACGAGCGTCAGGGTGTCGCCAACGCGAATCGGCGTATCCCCTGTAGGGGATTGAGTAAGCACTTCCCCCTCCCGCTTGCTGATATCGGCTTCATCACGCATCGAGACCAAAATTTGATGACTGGAGGTCCATTCTTTGGCTTTGGAAACCGACTCCCCTACAAAATCTGGGACCAGAAGAACGTCCGCTCCTGGGGGCCCATCGGAGAGAAGTAAATTGACGAGGCCGTTCTTACTAACGACGGAGCCGCCCGGAGGGTCCGTCGTTAGCACCATGTCTTTTTCAAGTTTAAGTGATGGACGATGTTCGATTTCGCCCACGCTGAGACCCAAATTCTGTAGAGCTGTTTGTGTATTACGGAGCGGCTGACCGATGAGATTGGGAACGAACAATGTTTCGCCCCCTTGGCTTACCGTCACGCGAATAATGCGCCCTTCCCGGACGGTCATTCCGGCGGCGGGAGTTTGGCGAACTATAGTGCCGGCAGGAAATCGCTTGTCAAATTGTTCGCCTTCTTTTTCGAGTCCGAGACCCAAAGGAGACAGGACATTCAGGGCATCATTGACCGCGCGCGAGGAAAGATCTGGGACGAGGACGACTTTTCGGCTGTGTATGGCTGCACCAGCAGCCCAATCGAAGCACAAATAGGCCACAACAATAGCGAAGACTGCCAACGCATACGGTCCATACTTTTTGATCATCCGGCTCTTATTATAACTTAGACGGCGGCGCCGAGCTGCCCGCAAGCCGAACCGATGTCGAGCCCTTTGGGTTTACGAATGAAGACTGGGACGCCCCGTTCTCGAAGCCAGTTCTGAAAACGCAGAACGGACATGAGCGGCGGCCTTGCGTAAGGAAGACCCGGAATGGGGTTGTAGGGAATTAAATTTACTTTGTGCGGAAATCCTTTAATCAAATAAGCCAACCGATTGGCGTCAATTTCAAAATCGTTTACTTTGTCGAGCAGGATATATTCAAAGGTGACTGGTGCGTTCGTCTTAAACGCGTAATACTTCGCCGCTTTGATAAGCTGCCTTACACCGAATTTGCCAGACACGGGCATAATTTCGACGCGTAAATCATCCCGTACCGCGTGAAGAGAAATGGCCAGTTTTACTTTGATATTGTCATCGGCCAGCTTGATGATCTGAGGAATAAGACCTGAGGTTGAAAGCGTGATTCGTGAAGGGCTCATCCCCAGACCCGTCGAGGAGGACATATAGCGAATCGCCTGAGTCACCTGCGTGTAGTTGGCCAGGGGCTCGCCCATTCCCATAAACAAGAGATTCGTAATCACTTTCTTTTGATCTTTGCGGATGAGTAAAACCTGATCGAGGATTTCGGCCGCGCTCATTTGTCGTTTAAAAGGCACGAGTCCTGAGGCGCAGAACTTGCAACGATAAGCGCAACCCATCTGGGTCGATAGACAAAGCGACAATCGATCCTGATCGGGAAGAAACACGGTGGACACCGTTTGATGGTCGTGCGTCTCGAAGAAAAAACGGATCGTTCCATCGATTTTGGACTCTTCTTTGCGCCGTAAGCGAAGGGGATGCAGTCGAAAACGTTCCGTGAGAGCAGTACGTAACGCGGCCGGAAGATCCGACATTTCGTCAAACGTCCCCGCATCCTTCTTGAAGAACCACTCGTAGATTTGTTTGGCGCGGAAGGCGCCCTGCCCCTGTTCCTTTAGGAACGCAAGAACCGTTTCAGCCGGCGTGTCGAGGAACGTCTTTTGATTATCGTTTTGAGCCATGTGGAGAAGAGCATAGCTAATATCGGACTAAAGTAGACTGACTGGCCATGGCTTCCAAACGTTTAATGCGGTCGGCCGTCGGCGGATGCGTGGAGAAGAGAGACATCAGCCCTTCGCCTTTGAGAGGATTACAGATGAACAAATGTGCCGTCGCAGGATTAGTGGTCAATGGAACCCGAGCCTGCATATTCGCATCGGAGATCTTAGCCAGCGCATGCGCAAGACTCAAGGGTTCGCCGGTGAGGATCGCTCCGCCTTTGTCAGCATCGTACTCGCGGCTGCGAGAGATGGCGAGCTGAATCAAGGTTGCCGCCAAAGGCGCGAAAAACGCGATCACGAGAAGCTCTAGACCACTCCCGCGGTCCTCTCGATCACGGCCGCCGTACCCGCCCAACATCATGCCCCAACGCGCCCCATGCGCGAGGATCATGATGGCGCCAGCCATCGTGGCAGCGACAGTCGAAATAAGAATATCGCGATGGATCACGTGGGAAAGTTCATGCCCTAGAACACCTTCGAGTTCATCCTCCGTTAGCCGATCGATGATACCCGTTGTTGCAGCGATCGCCGCATGCTGTGGGCTTCGCCCTGTGGCAAACGCATTGGGCACAGGAGAGTCAATCAAATAGACTTTCGGCATCGGGATCGAGGCCTTTTGCGACAGGCGCCGCGCGATTCGCACCAGCCCTGTGTCATCGTTTTCAGGCACGGGTTTGGCCCCATACATGGCCAAGACCATTTTGTCCGAAAACCAATACGAAAATAAATTCATAGCGCAGGCGAAGACGAATGCGTATTGCATACCCATTCGTCCCCCGGCAAGATTTCCAATGAATAGGAAAAGCGCCATCATTCCCATCATGAGCAAAAGTGTTTTTAGACTGTTCATGTTTACCTCACCTGATCTCCAACTTTTAGCCGTGCGCCCTGCCACCAACTCCAAGCCGACATCGGCTTTTTTCCTTCGGGCTGAACTTGCAGGAGAGCCAATCCACCCTGCCCGCATTGAATCACCGGCCCCTCGTCTTTTACAACGTCGACGACGGTTCCAGGTTCCCGGGAGTTGCCGGCCGAAACGGGCCTCACTTTTAGAATTTTAAGCGCACCTTGGTGAAGTCCCGGCCATGGGGTCATTCCGCGCAGTTGATTCTGAATCGCCTGAGCCGACCGCGACCAATCGACACGGCCATCATCCTTCTTAGATCGCGGCTTTACTGACCTCGCCTGTTTGAGGAAGACGCTCGATCTTTCCCAGATCCATCCGGTCCATCGCCTCCTCTAAGAGTTTGACGCCCAGTTCGACGAGTTTGTTGCGTAATGTATCGGCATCATCGTCGGACTCGATCGCGATTTTTCTCTGAATGAACAGAGGTCCGGTGTCCATTCCCTCATCCAACCAGAATAGTGTCACACCCGTTTCAGTTTCTCCATTGATAAGCGACCATTGGATCGGCGCCGCACCGCGGTACTTCGGCAAGAGCGAGAAATGAACATTTAAGAACCCATGCTTAGGAATGGAAAGAATATCCTTCGGCAAGAGTTTTCCGTAGGCCACGACAATGCCGACATCGGGCTTTAAATCTCGTAGTTGTTGGGCGGTCGCCCCATCCCTCAGCGTTGTCGGTTGAAGTACCGGAATAGCCAAAGCCTCCGCCGCTGTTTTCACTTCCGGCGACTTCATGGCGTATCCGCGCCCCGCCGGCTGATCAGGCGATGTCACAACGGCTGCGACACTTGCTATTTGGTTCAGTTTATTTAGGAATGGAACGGCTAGGCCTGGCGTTCCTAGAAAGATTGTCTTGAGCACCCGACTATTTTAGCCTAGAAGAGACCTTGCTTGCGGCGGTGCTCGATTTGGCGTTTGGTGCGTAGGCGGGAGAGGAGCGGCAGATGGTCGATATAGAGCTTCCCATTCAAATGGTCGATTTCATGCTGCAGGCAACGCGCCATGAGGCCTTCGCCTTCGATGACGACGGGCAGCCCGTGCTCATTTAGCGCTCGAACCCTAACCTTGGCAGCGCGCTTCACCCTGTGGGCAAAGCCCGGAATTGACAGGCAGCCCTCTTCCTCATAGATACTCCCAGACCGTTCTTCGATGACAGGATTGATGAGTACGAGCGGCGCCTTTTGGCCGCCGGGCTGAAGATCAATCACGGCAAAACATTTCGATAGACCCACTTGGTTGGCGGCAAGCCCAATGCCGGGCGCCGCATACATCGTGCGGAACATATCTTGAAGCGTTGGAAGAAACTCTTCGTCAATTTTAGGAACTAACACCGTTTTCTTTCGAAGAACGCTGTTGCCATACTTGACGATCGGCAAAAGGGACATGAAGTACTAGTTTGGTTTTTCGGGCGGGAGAACGAGTGCCCCGCGATGAGAGAGCGCTACGGCCGCTACAACAACCAAGCCTGAGATCGCCACAATCGTCCATCGCCAAAATTCGGTGATGTGATGAAGCGTGAAAGGCACGATCAAAATGGCCACGAGGTTCATCACTTTGATGAGCGGATTGAGCGAAGGACCCGCCGTATCTTTATAGGGATCTCCCACAGTGTCACCGATCACGGCCGCCTTATGGGAATCAGTACCCTTGCCCCCTAAGAAGCCATCTTCGATTTTCTTTTTTGCGTTGTCCCAGAGGCCTCCCGTATTGGCCATGTACACGGCCAAGAGCTGGCCCGTGAGAAT